>NZ_LZKY01000355.1:0-78627 GCF_001673055.1 Mycobacterium sp. 1245801.1 | reverse complement strand
CCGACGACGTGGATGCAACGCACGGTTTGCTGGATACCCAGCTATAACGATCGATAATCAGCAAACAATTTGGTGGAGCTAAGGGGACTCGAACCCCTGACCCCCACACTGCCAGTGTGGTGCGCTACCAGCTGCGCCATAGCCCCGAGAAGTCGTGCCCATCGAAGCTACACCACCGGTAACCGTCCACCAAATTGTTTGCTGATTATCGATCGTTATAGCTGGGTATCCAGCAAACCGTGCGTTGCATCCACGTCGTCGCGGTTGGCGTAGCGATTGGGGCCTCGATTGTCGGGCCGGCGGTGCTCACCGCGTCCGCGCACGCCGATTACAGCGGCTATCGCCGCTGCGTGGGAAAGATGACCGAGCCGATCGCGGGCCACGACCCCCAGAACCTGCAACTCGTCGGCGTCATTGAGCAGGATCTCGATTCCGGTGTCTCCCCGGCCGCGGAGGCCCAGCGAGTGGCGCACATGGGATTCGACCCGAGCTTTGCCAACGGCATCGTCCAGTGCGTGATTGAAGAACGTCCGTAGCCGAGTCCAGGCCAGGCTGCGAACGAATCATGGTCGAGCGCAACAGCTTTGGCGGTCGCCTTTTCTGGGTACAGCATGCACGAGCCGACTTGAGCCCACCGGTCGGGCACCATGGGTCCCGAGGGACGGAGTTATCACATGCATCGCCCCGACACGATCATCGAGATCCATCGCGAACGCGTGCAGGATCAAACGGCCGAGATGTTCAGCGGCGACAAGTACACGCAGTCCGTCGACGGCGCCGGCTACTCGGCGACGGCCACCCTCGACCTCACCCTGGACCGCGTCTGGTTCATCCTCGACGCCCGTGGGCGGCTGTGGCAGGAGGAAGCTGACGGTGCATCCCGCGACCCGCTGCGGCACTTCGCGATAGACCTGGTGATTTTCGATTCGAAGATCGTCATCGACTCGGTCACCTGCATCCCGCTGGTATCGCTGCCCCCGGCCACGATCACCATCCCGGATGGCCCGCGTGCCGGAGAATCGCGCGAGATTGCGTACAACGAGATTCCGTTGTTCGGGCGGTTGACGATTCACGATCAGCTCGAGCCGCACCAGCTAGAGCCGGGCAAGCAGACGATCGCACTGAACTTCACCGCCCAGGACGCGCCCGCGCTGGTGGCACACCCATTGCCGGACCGGCACGCCGGGTGGCTGTTCGGCCCGCACGTCGAACGCCGTGCGGACGGGATCACGGTCTTGGCCGGACAGGATCCGCGGATCAGCTGGGAACTCGACTATGCCGAGGCGCACTGGATCACCCACAGCATCGCCGGTGAGTTGATGGTGAACCTGGAGAAGCTGCAGCACCCCGGCCTCTCCGACGAAGAAGCCAGGACCAGGGTGCTCGACTCGCTGGCCGCCCAGATCGCCGATGCGGTCCGCCCGCAGTTGGAGGCGATGGGCGACAAGGGGATTCAGACGTTGCTGCCGACGCCGGTGGACGTCGACCCCGAGGCGCAAGACGACAGTACGGTCAAGGAACTCGACGCCATTGTGCAGCGCTTCGACGTCGGCGAGGCGACCGAGGAATCCATGGTGGTGCAGCTGCAGACGCTGCGCGATTTGCCGCCCGGCGAAGAGCTGCCCCCGTCCATTCTCGCCGAAAACCCATGTGAGCGAGCGGCTTTGGCCGCTACCGGGTGGAGCATTCTGCGGCAGGTCCGGGACACGGTGATGAAGAGTTTCGATCTCGACGAGGGCGACTTCGACCCCGATGCGCCGTGCGCGCTGGCGGGTCCGAAGACCATCAGCATCGGCGGGCAAGACCGAAGCCTGGATGCCCTCGACGCCGACATCGTGCCGCGAACCGGGGATGGCCGGTTGGTCGTGGACGGCACCGTGAGCGCCGAAACCGCGCTCTATGACTTCAACGCCACCTTCAAGGTGACCTACGAGATGGGCCTCGGCGACATCCCCCGCGACCCGAAGGACAATGAGCTGCTGCGCGAGGATGTCGACACCATCGAGCTTCTCGAAGAGACGCTGAAACTGGCGGGTGCGAAGAAGCGCGCCGGCCACCTCGGCGCCGAAGACTACGAGGCCGAAGTCAAGCGCGTCCGCGAGCGATTCGATCGGCTACCGCGGACCGTGGGGGTGCGACCGGCGCAGAACTCCGAGCCGGAGGTGAACGCCGACTTCAGCCTCACCGCGGCCGGCAAGGTGGCCACGGCCGCGGGGGCGGCGGCCGTCGTCGGGCTGCTCGCGCTGCCGGTGACCTGGGTAGCGGGGGCGGCCGGGGTGGGGGCCGCCGGCGCGGGCGGTCTGTTGACCGCCGCGATCGCGCAGTACCTCACCACCGTCCTGACCATCGACTGGTTCGGTACCGGCTTGGGTTCGCGTCAGGTCAAGAAATCGCTGAACGACCAACCCGAGGGCACATCGCTTCCCCCGATCGGGATGCCGATCGGCGTCGACCTCAATCGCCAACGCCTCGCGGTGTACTTCCGTCCGGTGCCGGCGAAATTGTGGATCGATTGCGTCATGGCCGATGCCGACGAGGACCGGGAAGCCGACGACGCGGGCATTCGCGTCGTCGGTGGCCGCTGGCCCAGCGACGGCCACCCGTGGCGGCTGTCGCACGATGACGCCGTGTTGTTCGTCGACGCCGACGAACTGGAGCTCTTCGTCGATCCGGCCGGCGCGGGCGGCCACGAGTTGCCGATTGGCGTCGACATCGGAGAGGGCGGGCGACGCCGACTGCGGGTGCACGGTGATCCCGGCGTACTGCGCCGGCTGGCGCACTGCGACGAGCGCGACTCACCGTAGCGAGACGGGATCCTCCGGGATCAGCAGAAGGCGGCGGCCGAGAACCATCCCCCGGCCACCAGCGCGATGAGGAGCGCCGCGGTGGTTTGCCCCATCATCGCGGCCGCGATGACGCCCACGATTGCGCAGATAAAGATGGTGACGGTCAGGAAGGCGACGAGCAGACGGTGTGAATTGACCGCCGCGCCGGTACGAGGCGCGATGACGGTTTTATGAGGACGATCCACGCCAACCATGAAATCTCCTTCGGTGTGACGCCCGCAACATGCCACGGCGAGATGTGGTCTACATCACATGATAGGCCTCCAGCCGTCGACCGCTCGGTTATCCGCACGGAACGTCGCGGCGGCATTACGATTCGTCGTTATCCACCTGAGACCGCCAATTAGGTTTTCGCCTCGATGCGGATTACTGTTGCCCGCGGTTCGTCCGCGACTCAGGAAAGCAGCCATGTCTGTTCAGCCCACTCTGCTGCGCCGCCAATCGTTGCGCGGCGCCCGCCGAACGCGGGTCGCTCCCCGCGTGAAGTGCCCGATGGTCGGCCAGTGCTTCGACATCGAAATCACTCGCGACGCGGATGGATGGATGATCCGGATTCCCGAGATCGGCAGGGCCACCCGCGCCAGCAGCCGGGCCACCGTGGAGCTGGCCGCCCGCGAGTCCATCGCGACCTGGACCGGCATCCCGATCGGATATGTCGCCGTTTACGTCGCCAGCGAGACCAGCTAGCTACCTAGCCGGCTTGGGCGACGGCGATTGATTTCGTATCCACGTAGCCGTCGAGACCTTCGGGGCCGAGTTCTCGGCCATAGCCGCTGCCTTTGACGCCGCCGAAGGGCGCGAACGGGTCCATGGTGTAGCCCTGGTTGATGCCGACGGTGCCGGTATGGATCCGCGCGGCGAGAGCGAGGGCCCGGTCGGTGTCGTTTCCCCACACCGATCCGGCCAGGCCGTAGTCCGAATCGTTGGCGATCGCCACCGCCTGGTCCTCGTCGCGGTAGGGGATGACGGTGATGACGGGACCGAAGATCTCTTCCCGCGCGATCCGCATGGTGTTGTCGGCCGCCGCGAACAGGGTGGGCCGGACGTACCAGCCGCGGTCGAGCCCGTCGGGCATGTGGGCGCCGCCGACGATCAGCCGTGCCCCCTCCTGCTGACCGACGTTGATGTAGTCGCGAACGCGCTGCTGCTGGCGACGGGAGACCAGGGGACCGAGCTGGGTCTTGGGGTCGCCCGGATCGCCGACGCGAAGGCCGGACATCTCGGCGGCGAGCGCGTCGACGTATTCGTCATGGCGCTCCTGCGGCACCAGGACGCGGGTGAGCGCGTTGCAGATCTGGCCGCTGTTGGACAGGCTGGCCGATCGCACGCCGGCGGCGACCTTGTCCGGTGCCGCGTCGTCGAGGACCAGCGCCGCGGACTTCCCGCCGAGTTCGAGGCTGACCTTGGTGAGGTTGGCCGCGCAAGCGGCGGCGACGGCGCGGCCCGCCGCGGTGGAGCCGGTGAACGACACCTTGTCCACTCCGCGGTGGGCGACCAGGTAGGCGCCGAGGCTCGCATCGCCGGGCAGCACGCTGACCACACCGGGCGGCAGGCCGGCCTCGTCGAACATCTCGGCCAAAAGCAGGGCGTCCAACGGGCTTTCGGGCGCGGGCTTGAGCACGACGGTGCAGCCGGCCAGCAGCGCCGGCACCAGCTTGGTGACGATAAGGAACTGGGGCATGTTCCACGGCACGATCGCGGCGACGACGCCGACGGGCTCCTTGCGGACCAGCACATCGCTGCCGAAGAACCCGGTCCTGGTCTCCTGCCACTGATGCCGCTCGGCCAGGTCGCAGAACGCGCGGATCATGAACGCGGGCAGGCCGACCTGGGCGCGCTGGGCGAAGCTGATCGGCGCGCCGATCTCGGCGGTGATGATGTCGGCCATCTCGCCGCGACGCCCGTCGTAGATGTCGGCCAGCCGCCGGATCGCGGCGATCCGGTCCGACGGTTCGCTGTGGCCCCAGGGCGCCGAGGTCAAGGCCGCGCGCGCGGCGGTTACCGCGGCGTCGACGCCGTCGGATCCCGCCGCATCGACCTCGGCGATGGGTTCTTCGGTATGTGGTGAGATGACTTGCACGACACTGCGGTCCATCCGTGCCTCCCGAGGCCAATATCAACTACTTGCTATTGATGGGGTCGAGGATATACCGTCGGCCGTGACGGAGCTCTCACGGATCGGTGAAACCGGTGCGCAGGCGGTTGTTTCGCGCAGACAGTGCTGCGAGACGCGGCTGGGCGCCGACGGTTTTGCCGAGATTGGACTGCTTAAGGAGCGATCATGGCTCGATTCCCCAAACCGCCGGAGGGCAGCTGGACCGAGCACTACCCGGAACTGGGCACCGACCCGGTGTCGTACCACGACTCCATCAGCCCGGAGATCTACGAGCTGGAGCGCGAGGCCATCTTCAAACGGGCCTGGCTCAATGTCGGTCGCGTGGAACAGCTTCCGCGTAAGGGTAGTTACCTCACTAGGGAGCTGAAGGTCGTCAACACGTCAATCATCTTGGTCCGCACGGCATCCGGTGACATCAAGGCCTACCACAACGTATGCCGGCACCGCGGCAACAAGTTGGTGTGGAACGACATGCCGCAGGAAGAAACGAGCGGCGTGTGCCGGCAGTTCACCTGCAAATACCACGCGTGGCGCTACGACCTGAACGGCAACCTCACCTTCGTGCAGCAGGAGGAGGAGTTCTTCAACCTCGACAAGAGTCGCTACGGCCTGGTGCCGGTGCACTGCGAGGTCTGGGAAGGCTTCATCTTCGTCAACTTCGCCAAGAAACCCGAGCAGTCGTTGCGAGAGTTTTTGGGGCCCATGATCACCGGGCTGGAGGGTTACCCCTTCGACAAGATGACCTCCCGCTGGTACTACCGCTCGGAAGTCAAGGCGAACTGGAAGCTCTACATGGACGCGTTCCAGGAGTTCTATCACGCCCCGGTGTTGCATGCGAACCAGTCGCCGACCGCCTACTCAAAGGCGGCCGCCCAGGCGGGTTTTGAAGCCCCGCACTATCGGCTGGACGGGCCGCACCGGCTGGTCAGCACGTCGGGGGTGCGGGCCTGGGAAATGGCCGACGAGATGCGCAAGCCGATCGAGGACATCTGCCAGAGCGGACTGTTCGGGCCTTGGGACAAGCCCGATCTCGGGCCGATGCCCGCCGGGCTCAACCCCGCGAAATGCGACCCGTGGGGCCTGGACTCGTTTCAGCTGTTCCCCAACTTCGCCATCCTCTTCTGGGGTCAGGGTTGGTATCTGACCTATCACTACTGGCCGACGTCGTACAACAGCCACCTGTTCGAAGGAACGCTGTACTTCCCGGCGCCGCGTACCCCGCGCGAGCGGGTCGCTCAGGAATTGGCGGCCGTGTCGTTCAAGGAATACGGGCTGCAGGACGCCAACACCCTGGAGGCGACGCAGACGATGCTCGAATCCCAGGTGATCGACGAGTTCCTGCTCTGCGACCAGGAAGTCCTGATCCGTCACCTGCATAAGGAGACGGCGGCCTGGATCGATGACTATCGCCGGACCTCGACGGCAGGAGTGTGAACACGATGTCGATGTTGCCCGCCGAGTTCGCCGACCTCGAACGGTTCGCCGAGTGGTGCCTGCCCAGCGAACCGGAACGCTACGCGAAGAGGCTGGCCAGCTCCATGACGGAAATGAAGGCCTTCTACGACGCGATCACCCCGCGTGCCGACGAGGCGCTGGCGTTCTGCGACAAGTTCTCCCTCGACGACCTGCCCGACGACGTCCAGAATTTGATGCATCTGCTGTATTCGATGATCATGGTGTCGTTCCCGGTGGAGTGCTGGAAACAGCCCCGCGTCCCCGATTCGGGTGCTTCGAGCCTTGACTGCGTGTCCGAGCCCGTTCCATGACCTGCGTGCTGCGGGCGGCGCGTTGGGCTGACGTCGTGACGGGTCAGATCCACACGCCGGCGGAGGTGGTGATCGACGGCGAACGCATCGCCGCGATCAATCCCCAAGAGCCGCTTGACGATTCGGCCAACATCGTCGATCTCGGCGACGTGACGCTGCTGCCCGGGCTGATGGACATGGAGCTCAACCTGCTCATCGGCGGACCCGGCGGCCCCGAGGGCCTGCCGTCGCCCATGCATGGCGTGCAGGACGACCCCGCGTATCGCACGCTGCGCGGCGCGGTCAACGCGCGCACCACGCTGGAGGCCGGGTTCACCACGGTGCGCAATCTCGGGCTGATGGTCAAGACCGGGGGATACCTGCTCGACGTGGCGCTGCAGCGCGCCATCGACCAGGGTTGGCACATCGGACCGCGCATCTATCCCGCCGGCCACGCCGTCACCCCGTACGGCGGGCACCTGGACCCGACGGTCTTCCAGCGGTTGGCCCCCGGGGTCATGCCGCTCTCGGTCGCCGAAGGCATCGCCAACGGCGTTCCCGACGTGATCGCTTGCGTGCGTTACCAAATCCGGCACGGCGCCAAGCTGATCAAGGTGTCCGCCTCGGGCGGGGTGATGTCACACAGCACCGCGCCGGGTGCCCAGCAGTACTCCGATGCCGAGTTCGCCGCCATCGCCGACGAGGCCCACCGGGCCGGGGTCCGGGTGGCCGCGCACGCCGTGGGGGACAGCGCAATTCAAGCGTGCATTCGCGCCGGGATCGACTGCATCGAACACGGATTTCTGGCCAGTGACGAGACCATCCAGATGATGGTCGATCACGGCACATTCCTGGTCTCGACCACGTATTTGACCGACGCCATGGCCATCGATCGGATCGCACCCGAGCTTCGCAAGAAGGCGCTCGAGGTCTTCCCGCGGGCAAAGTCGATGCTGCCCAAGGCGATCGAGGCTGGGGTGCGGATCGCCTGCGGCACCGATGCGCCGGCCATCCCGCATGGCCACAACGCCAAGGAACTGGGCGCGCTGGTCGAACGGGGCATGACGCCCGCGCAAGCGATCCACGCGGCCACCGTGGTGGCAGCCGAGCTGATCGAGGCGGACGACGAGTTGGGCAAGCTGGCGCCCGGTTATCTGGCTGACATCATCGCCGTCCCCGGCAACCCCTTCGACGACATCGCCACCACCCTCGACGTCCGCTTTGTCATGAAAAGCGGGCAGATCTACAAGACCCCCGCGACGTAACGGAGGCGGGCATGGAACTCACCGACAACATCCTGTGGCTGCTCAAACAGGCCTTCTACTACTCGCTGACCACCATCAACGAGGCGATGCGCGAACACGGCGTGAGCACCGCGCAGATCGGCGTGCTGCGCCAACTGGCCAACGAACCCGGCTTGTCCGGCGCCGAGCTCGCGCGGCGGCTGCTGATCAGCCCGCAGGGCGTCCAGCTCGCGCTCACCGCCCTGGAACGCCGCGGCCTGGTGGACAGAAAGCAGGATCCCCAGCACGCGCGCATCCTGCGGGCCTACCTCACCGGCGAGGGCCGCAAGGTCGCCGAAACGGTGGTGAACGACGCGATCGCCGCCCATCAGGAGGTGTTCGGCGTGCTGACCGAGCAGGAGCAACGGACCCTGCGTGAATTGCTGGGCCGGGTGGTCGAAAAGGGCACCGGCCACGAACTGTTCAACGACCACGTCGAGGGCTGACCGCCCGTGGGCAGCGACGGGCTGCGCCTGTATCTAGTACTTGAGACTAATCGCAAGTAGTTGATACTCTGGCCGGGATGGGTGAAATCCGCGCGACCACAACCGCCGGTTCGGCGACCGCGACCGACGCCGGGGGCGCCGGTGTCGGCATCGCTGCGTCGCCGGATGGCTTTGTGCCACTGCGGATCAAGCGCGTGGTTCGCGAGACCCGCGACGCCGTGTCGATCGTTCTCGATGTCCCACCGGGCAGCGCGGAACAGTTCGGGTACCAAGCCGGACAGTTTCTGACGCTGCTGGTCACCGTCGACGGACGCGAGCATCGACGGTGTTATTCGATGTCGTCGTTACCGGACGAAGACCTGCAGATCACCGTCAAACGCGACCGAGACGGTGTGGTGTCGAACTGGCTCAATGACACGGCCGCAGCCGGCGACCGGCTGCCCGCCCTGCCGCCGCAGGGTCGCTTCGTGTTGCGCGAGACCGACCGAGATCTGATCGCCTTCGCCGGGGGAAGTGGCATCACGCCGGTGTTTTCGCTGCTGCGGACGGCCCTGATGTCGGGCACCCGCGCCACGCGACTGTTCTACGCCAACCGCAGCCGCGACGCGGTGATCTTCGACGAGGCCTTGGCGTCGCTGGCCGCGCGGCACGCCGATCGTTTCGTCCTGCACCACCACCTCGACGACCACACCGGCTTCGTCACCCGAGCGGAGATCGAGGCGTTCGTCCGCGATCCCGGCGACGCCGAGGTATACATCTGCGGGCCCAACGAGTTCATGGAGATTGTGCGAACCGCCGTGTGCGCGGCCGGCGTGCCGGCGGATCGCCTGCACATCGAGCATTTCGACGTCGACGACGTGGCCGCGGCGGCGCCGCCGGACACCGAGGTGGTGACCGACGAGGTCACCATCGTGCTGGACGGATCGACGACGACCGCGCCGTACCACTCGGGCAACACGTTGCTGCAGACGGCCCGCATGGCCGGGCTGCGCGCGCCGTCGTCGTGTGAGATCGGTTCGTGCGGAACGTGTATGGGCCGCCTGACCCACGGCAGCGCCCGGATGATCAACAACGACGCCCTCGATCCGGACGAGGTCGAGGAGGGCTGGGTGCTGACGTGTCAGGCCCTGCCCACCAGCCCCACGGTGCGGGTGGTCTACGAGTGAGGGAAAGGGTGGAGCGGAGTCGATGACCAGGGTGGCGGTGGTGACCGGAGGCGCCTCGGGTATGGGCGAAGCGACGTGCCATGAATTGGGTCGGCGCGGACTCAAGGTCGCGGTCCTCGATGTCAACGAGCATGCCGCACAACGCGTCACCGACGATCTGCGCGCCGACGGTGTGACCGCGCTGGGGGTGGGTGCCGACGTGACCGATCGGTCCGCCGTGGAGCAGGCGTTTGCGAAGGTGCGCAGCGAGCTGGGCCCGGTGACGGTCCTGGTGACTAGTGCCGGCATGTTCGACTTCTCGCCGTTCTTGGAGATCAGCGCCGAAACCTGGTCGCGGATCATCGATGTCAATCTCACCGGCACCTTTCACTGCTGCCAGGTCGCGCTGCCGGACATGATGGAGGCGCGCTGGGGCAGGATCGTGATGATCTCGTCGTCGAGCGCCCAGCGGGGCTCGCCGTTCGCCGCCCACTACGCGGCGTCCAAAGGCGCGGTGATCACCTTGACCAAGTCGTTGGCCCGTGAATATGCGCCGCACGGGATCACGGTGAACAACATTCCGCCCTCGGGCATCGAAACCCCGATGCAGCACCAGGGCCAGGCCGCCGGATACCTGCCGTCCAACGAGCAAATCGCCAGCAACATCCCGTTGGGTTACCTCGGCACCGGCGCCGATATCGCCGCGGCCGTGGGATTCCTGTGTTCGGAAGAAGCCAGGTACATCACCGGCCAGGTTTTGGGCGTCAACGGCGGAGCGGTGATGTGATTGTGAGGATTCGATGACCAGAGCAGGCAGGCCCCCGGAGGGCTCCTGGACCGAGCACTATCCCGAATTGGGAACGGGGCCCGTGTCTTTCAAGGACTCGACGTCGCAAGAGTTCTACGAACTCGAGCGCGAGGCGATCTTCAAACGGGCATGGCTCAACCTCGCGCGGGTGGAGGAGTTGCCGCGTGTCGGCAGCTACCTGACCAAGGAGATCGAAGTCGTCGGCGTCTCGGTGATCCTGGTCAAGGGCAAGGACGAGCGCATCCGGGCGTTCTACAACGTGTGCCGTCACCGCGGAAACAAGCTGGTGTGGAATGACTTTCCCGGCGAGGAGACGCGCGGGACGTGTCGGCAGTTCACCTGCAAGTACCACGGCTGGCGCTACGACCTGCAGGGCGCCTTGAAGTTCGTCCAGCAGGAATCGGAGTTCTTCGACCTGGACCCCGCGCAGTACGGGTTGCGGCCGGTGCACTGCGACGTGTGGAACGGCTTCGTCTTCATCAACTTCGACCCCGAACCCCGCCAGAGCCTGCGGGAGTTCCTCGGTCCGATGATCGCCGGCCTCGACGGTTACCCGTTCGACAAGTTGACCGAGCGCTACGACTGGGTGGCGCACAACAACAGCAACTGGAAGATCTTCGCCGACGCCTTCCAGGAGTACTACCACGTGCCCTCGCTGCATTCACAGCAGGTCCCCTCCGAGGTGCGCGACCCTAACGCCGGATTCACTTGCGGGCACTTCCAACTCGACGGCCCGCACCGGTTGGTCTCCACGGCCGGGCGGCGGCGCTGGCTGCTGCCGCCGGAATACATGTATCCGATCGAGCGGGCCACCCGCAGCGGACTGGTGGGACCGTGGCGAACCCCCGACATCGGCGAACTGCCGGCCGGACTCAACCCCGGCGGGATCGAGCCCTGGGGCATCAGCAATTTCCAGATCTTCCCGAACATCGAGATCCTGATCTATGGCGGGTGGTATCTGCTGTACCGGTACTGGCCCACCTCGCACAACACGCATCGATTCGAGGCCTACACCTACTTCCATCCGGCGCGAACCGTGCGGGAGCGCATCGAGCACGAGGTCGCCTCGGTGGTGCTGAAAGAGTTTGCGCTGCAAGACGCCGGGATGCTCGGCGGGACGCAGGCGGCACTCGAGTACGGGATCGTCGACGACTTCCCGCTCAACGATCAAGAGATCCTGGTGCGCCACCTGCACAAGGTCGTGGTCGACTGGGTCGACGCCTATCGCCGCGAACGGGATTCGGTGGGGGTGTGACCATGCCTGTCAAGCTGCCCAGCGCCTTCGCCGAGCTGGAGGGCTATGCCGAAACCTGGTGCCTGGCAACCGAAACCGAACGCTGGAACGCCCGGGTCAACTCGTCGATGCCCGAACTGCGCGAATTTTACGACGCGTTCTTCCCCCGGCTCGAAGAGGCGATCGACTACTGCGACAAGTTTCCCCTGGACAACGTGCCCGACGACGCGCTGAACCTGTTGCACATGATCTATTCGCTGATCATGGTCGCCATGGCGGTGGAGATCATGCATCAACCCGCCCCGGTCGACGCCGCCGACGCGGTGATGATCCGCACCGGTGGCCCGGTGCCCTGAGCTTTCCGCCGTCAGACATCCCTTCATCGAAAGGAGCGACGATGAGTCTGCTCACCATCACCAAGCTCACCGAATCCGTCGGTGCCGAAGTCGCGGGCCTGGAGCCGGCCGCGCTGGCGGGCGACGACTCGGTGGGTGCAGCCGTCCTGGACGCGTTGGAGGACAACGGCGTTCTGGTGTTCCGCGGCCTGCAGCTCGACCCGGCGGCCCAGGTCGAGTTCTGCCGCCGCCTCGGCGAGATCGACCACTCGTCCGACGGTCACCACCCGGTGGCCGGCATCTACCCGATCACCTTGGACAAGTCCAAGAATGCCTCGGCCGCCTACTTGAAGGCCACCTTCGATTGGCACATCGACGGTTGCACACCGCTGGGTGACGAATGCCCGCAGAAGGCCACCGTGTTGACGGCCGTCCAGGTCGCCGAGTGGGGCGGCGAAACGGAGTTCGCCAACTCCTACGCCGCCTACGACGCCCTGACCGAGGACGAGAAGGAGCGGTTCGGCACGCTGCGTGTGGTGCACTCGCTGGAAGCGTCCCAGCGCCGCGTCTACCCCGACCCCTCCCCGGAACAGGTGCAGCGCTGGCGGTCCCGGCGCACGCACGAACATCCGCTGGTGTGGACTCACCGCAGCGGCCGCAAATCGCTGGTGCTGGGCGCCTCCGCGGACTACGTCGTCGGCATGGATCTCGACGAGGGACGCGCCCTGCTGGACGAGTTGCTCGAGCGCGCAACGCTGCCCGACAAGGTGTACAGCCACAGCTGGTCGGTCGGCGACACCGTGATCTGGGACAACCGCGGAGTGCTGCACCGCGCGGCCCCCTACGACCCGGACTCACAACGCGAAATGCTGCGCACCACCGTGCTCGGCGACGAACCGATCCAATAGCATGACCGCGTCCGACGGACATCCACTGCGCCTGTCACCGTTACCCGCCGACGAGTGGGACGAGGGCGCGCGCACGGCGCTGGCGTCCCTGATCCCGGCCGAGCGGGCGAATCCCGTTGGCGCGGGCAATGTTCTGTCGACCATGGTCCGTCATCCCGAGCTGACCGCGGCCTACCTGCCGTTCAACGCCTACCTGCTCGCGCGGTCGACGCTGTCGCCCCGCGTGCGAGAAGTCGCGCTGCTGCGCGTGGTACACCGCAGCAACTGCGGCTACTTGTGGTCACACCACGTCCCGATCGCCCTGCGCGCCGGCCTGACCGAATCCGAGATCGACGGCATCCGATCCGGGCACTGCGCCGATCGGACGGACCAGGTCGTGATCCGGGCCGTCGACGATCTCACCGCCGACAGCACGATCAGCCAGGCAACCTGGGATCTGTTGTGCGAGTTGTTCACCCAGCAGCAGTGCATGGACCTGACCTTCACCATCGGCGGCTACCTCTTACTGGCCTTGGCGGTCAACACCTTCGGCGTCCAGGAGGAGCACGGCTAGACCTGGTCGCCCGCTAGTCCTCGCGGGACAGGGCGGCGCGCGGGCATTCGGCGATCGCCCGCTCGACCAACGCCTCCTGCTCGACGGGCACCGGATCGGCGGTGACCACCGCGTAGTCGTCATCGTCGAACCGGAAGACATCCGGCGCGATGTTCACGCAGTAGGCATTGCCTTCGCACCGATCAAGGTTCACTACCGGCCGCATGAAGATCCTCCTTCTCCGATCGAGAGCTCGGAGTTTTTACAGTACAACTTGTGTAAACGCTAGCTTAGGGCGGCTGGGCGGGAAACGGCCTCCGATTCGCGACTTCTCAGTGACCTCTCAGTGCCGCGGCCTTAGGCTGGAACCCTGGGTCCGGGAGGTCGACGATGAAGATCGCATCCGTCATCGCCCGCCAACTGCTGGACTGCAAAGCCCGGCCCCTTCTGGAAGTCGAAATCACCACCGACACCGGCTTTGTCGGCCGCGGCGCAGCTCCGACCGGCAGTTCGGTGGGGTCGCACGAGGCGTACGTCCTACGAGACGGGGACCGGACCAGATACAACGGCCTGAGCGTGCACCGTGCCATCGCCGCGGTGGAGGACGAAATCGCCCCGGCCCTCATCGGCGCGGAGCTCGACGATCCGCGATCCCTGGACCGGGTGCTGATCGCGCTCGACGGCACACCGGACAAGCACCGGCTCGGCGGCAACGCGATCTACTCCACGTCGATCGCGCTGCTGCGCGCGGCCGCCGCCGCGGCGGGCACGTCCACCTATACCTACGTCGGCGAACTGCTCGGGCTCGAACCGCCCACCACCGTCCCGGTGCCCAGCTTCAACATGATCAATGGCGGGCACTACGGCGACGTCCGCCAGACGTTCAGTGAATTCCTGGTGGTGCCGTACCGCGCGGACTCGATCGAATCGGCGGTCGAAAGGGGGGTGAGTCTGTTCGAGTCGCTCGGCGAGGTGCTCGCCGAGCGACTGGGCCGCGCGCCAATGCTGGCGTCGTCGTACGGATACATCGCGCCGTCCAGTGACCCGCACGCCGTCATGGAGGTGCTGGCCGAGGCCGTCGAGCGCGCCGGCTGCGCCGACATCATGGCGTTCGCGCTGGACTGCGCGTCCAGCGAGGTGTACGACAGCGACTCTGCCACATACGCATTCAACGGTGAGCGGGTGACCGCGGAGGAACTGATCGACTTCGCCCGCGCACTGTCCCAGGAGTTTCCGATGTTGTTCATCGAGGACCTGCTGGACGGCGACGACTGGGCCGGGTTCGCGAAAGCGGTGCAGACGGTGAACCGTTCGATCATCCTGGGCGACGACCTGATCGTCACCAACCGCGCCCGCCTGCAGCGGGCGGTCGAATCGTCCGCCGTGGACGGTTTCGTGCTGAAGCCCAACCAGGTCGGAACCATCGCCGAGGCGCTCGACTGCTTCGAATACGCCACGCGCAACGCCGTTTTGGCGATTCCCTCGGGCCGCTCGGGTGGCGTCATCGACGATGTCGTGATGGATCTGGCGGTGGGCCTGGCGGCACCGTTTCAAAAGAACGGCGCACCGCGCTCGGGCGAGCGCATCGCAAAGCTCAACTTCCTGCTGCGCGCTGCCGAAGACATCCCGGATTGCGCGTTGGCGGACGTGCCGGCATTGGCGAGATTCTGAAAGCGTCAGCGGCCGGCGACCAGGGCGAGTTCGGCGGCCACCGCGGTCCCGCACACCGCCAACACGATCGAAAGCGCCAGCCAGTCGGCCGGTTTCGGCCGCGACGGGGCGGCCGAGATCTGGCCGGTGCCGCCGCGGGCGGTGATCGCATCGCCCATCTCGTCGGCGCGGCGCAGCGTCACCGTGATGACCGCGACGACCACGTCGATCACGTCCGCCGCCGGACGCCGCAGCCGGGCCCAGCGGGTCTGCGGGGTCTGTTTGGGCCGCAACCGGCGAGCGGCGAAGAGCACCCGAAATTCGTCGATGAGCATCGGAAAGGTGCGCAGCGCGAGCGCCAATGCCACCGACCAGTCGTCGACCGGGACCCGCACCGGCCGCAGGAAGCGGCCCAAAGTAGCCACCGCCGGGGCGATTTGGGCAACATTGGTCGTCCACGACACCAGGGCGCCCAGGGCGAGCAACACCACCGACAGCACGGTGATGCGCAGGAAGTCGAGCAGCCCGCCCAGGCCCAGCGACGCCGATCCCAGCCGGATGTACGGACTCCCGCCGGCGAATGCCGCGTTGGCGCCGACGATCACCAGCACGATCCACAGCCAGCGCGGCACGGACGGCAGCACGCCCCGCGGGATGCGGGCGAGCCGGATTCCCGTGGCCGCCAGGGCGGCGGTGAGCCCGATCGCCACCCAGCCGGGAAAGAACGTCAACAGCAACGAAATACCGAATGCCACAAGCAATTTCGTCCCGGCCCACAGGTCGTGGATGGGGGAGGTGCCCGGCACCGGCCGCAGCAGCACGAAGGGGCGACGGCGGCCGGCCGGGTGCTGCGCCGGCGGGGCGGCGGCCACCGAATTGTGCTGCGCCGCGGCCGGCGACGGTTCCAGCGAACCGTCACGCAGGTGCAGGGTGCGTGGGCACAGCTCCTGAAGCCCGGCGAAGTCGTGCGAGATGACCACCACGGTCAGGCCGGTGTCACGGCGCCGCTGGGCCAGCAGCTGGACCAGGCCGCGCTGACTGGCGGCATCCAGTCCCGCCAGCGGCTCGTCGAGGATCAACACCCGCGGCGACCGGGCGAGCAGTCCGGCCAGCACCACCCGACGCATCTGGCCGCCGCTGAGCTGGTCGATGCGCCGCTTGGCCAGCCCTGCGTCCAAGCCGACGGCCGCCAGCGCCGCAATCACCCGCGCGTCATCGGCGGGCGAAAACCCGGCCGCCGAGGCCACTTCCAGGTCCACCCGGCCGCGCATCAGTTGCAGCCGGGCCGCTTGGAATTGGATCGCGACCGCTCCGACCTGGTCGGCGGTCGGGCGCCCGTCCAGCAGGCAGGCGCCGGTGGCCGGCACGGTCAACCCGGCCATGATCCAGGCCAGGGTCGATTTGCCGGAACCGTTGCCGCCGTGGATCAACAGCCCGTCGCCCTCGTGCACCGCGAAGCTGACGTCGCGCAGCGCGGTCTGAGCCCAGGGCGTGCCGCTGGCGTATTCGTGTCCGACACGGACGAGTTCGAGCACCGGCGGGCTGGCGGGCCGTCCGTTCGTCACCGTCGGAGCCGGCGCGGTTGCGCTGCGGACCAGGTCGGCGTCGAGTGACGCGCCGCCGAGGTTGATTGCGCGGTCGGCATATTCGGCCTCGTCGTTGTAGTGCGTGATGTGCACCAGGGCCGTCTGGTGGCGTTCGGTGAGGCCGGACAGGACGGCGAGCAACTGCTCCCGGCCCTGCCGGTCGACCATGCTGGTGACCTCGTCGGCGATCAGCAGCGCCGGCTCGCGCGCCAGGGCCGCGGCCACCGCCAGGCGCTGCAGCTCCCCGCCGGACAGGCTGCCCGTGTCGCGGTCGGCCAGCGCGCCCAAGCCGACCTCGCCGAGGAGCCGGGGGATGTCGGTGGTCTTGCCGGGCGGCAGTCCCCAGACCACGTCGTCGGCGACCCGCGTGCCCAGCACCTGGCTTTCCGGGTGCTGCATGATGACCGCGGTGCCGCCGAGCTCACCGAGCCCCACCGCCCCCGGGCGCTCGACGACGCCCGATGTCGGTTCGCGCCCGGCCAGGATCAACATCAGCGTGGTTTTCCCCGACCCGTTGGCCCCGGTGACCGCGATGTGCTCGCCCGTCCGCACGTCCAGGCTGACCGCACGCAGCGCGTCGTGGTCGGCGTGCGGGTAGCGCAGCCGCACCCGCTCCAGGCGTACCGGGACCGGCCGGATCGGGCCGCCGCCGGCCGGCGCGTCCAGCTTGTGCACGTCGGGGATCCCGCGCAGTCGCTCCAGCACCCGGGACAGCGCCCACCAACCGACCAGCGAAGCACCCACGATGGTGAAGACGGCGTAGCCCAGCACGAGCCACTGCCAGTAGTGCAGCGCCTCGGCGAAGAACGCCTTGAACTGTTGCGCGGGCGCGCGCAACTGCGCCACCCGCGAGACGACCGTCACGGCACCGTCCACGGTGGCGCTGGCGGCGTGGAAGGCGAGCTGCCGGAAGCGGGTCAGGACGGTCAAGGCGGCGATCATGCCGGCGCCGACGACGACACCCGCGCCGAACGACACCGCGATCACGGTCGGTGTGCCGCGGCGGTGGCGCTTGACGGTTCCGGCCAGCCCACCGACATAGGCGCAGAGGGCGATCGCTCCCAGGCCGCTCAGCCCGACGACCAGAAAGCCGATCACACCGGCGGCGACCGTAGCGGCGATCAGAACGCGGATCCGGTAGCGGTAGGCCAGCAGCCCGGTCGGCACGCTGCCGAGCAGGCCCAGCCCGCCGCCATGCGGAAGGACGACCGCGATGATGGCGATCGCCGCGCACAACGCGCCCATCACCGATGCCTGCGCCAGCTCGCCGGGTCGCAGCGATCCGGCCCGCGTTTTCGGCATCGCAGCGCCGGGCGCCTTCACGACACGATTATGCCCGTCGTCGGCGGGGCGCCTGTGCGTCTCTTATCAGATCTTCAGGTAGCCCTTGTCGGCGGGAATTTGCGCGGCCGTCACAAGCGACGAGGCGTCGCTGGCGAGCCACAACACGATGTCGGAGACCAGGTTCGGGTCGGCCAGTGAGTCGGTGGGCAGCGCGCCGGGGGAGAAGCTGTGAATGTAGGTCTGGTTGTCGGCGAAGAGCTGCCACATCGAGGGGTCGTTGCCCATGGGCGTGTCGGTGCCGTACGGGTGCACCGAGTTGACGCGGATGCCGTATCCACCCAGTTCGACCGCCAGCGAGTTCGTCAGCCCGACCACGCCGAACTTGCTGGCGCAGTAGTGACCGCATCCCGGTACGGCCTTGATGCCCGCCGCCGAGCTGATGGTGATGATCGAGCCCCCGTTGCCCGCCTGAATCATCGCCGGCACGGTCGCTTTGATGGTGTTCCAAACTCCGGTCAGGTTGGTGTCGAGGACCTCTTGCCATTGCTGCGCCGAAATCTCCCACAGCCGGCCCCAATTGAGCACGCCGGCGTTGGCGACGACGATGTCCAGGCGGCCGAATTGGGTGATCGCGTCGTCGACGAGCCGTTGTTGGCCCGCGGCGTCGCGGACGTCGACCTGCGCGGCCAGCATCTTGCGGCCTTCGCTTTCCACCAGGCTCGTCGTTTCGGCCAGGTCCTCCGGCGTCGCGGCCGGGTAGCCGTTGTTCGCCGCCACCGGGCCGCACGCGTCGATGGCCACGACGTCCGCCCCGGCCCGGGCCAGCCGCACGCAATGCGAACGGCCCTGTCCGCGCGCGGCGCCCGTGACGAATGCGACCCGGCCGGCCAACGGTTTGTCGTTGTCGCTCATGCTATCTGGGCCTTCCGGGTCGGGGCCGCCTCGCACGGCGCGGCGGCGCGGGAAAACTCGTAGTCGGACAGTGCCGACTTGCGCGCGAAGCGCCGCGAGGCGGCGATCGTTTGTGGCCGGTGATAGACGGTGTCGCGCTGGGAGTTGATGAAATACGTGGACAACCCCGGATTGCACTCGGTGAAGTACAGGTGGGCCGTTTTTGCGCGGCGCCGCATCAGCGCGTTCCACCGCTGGAACGCTTGGGGTTTGACGCGCACGACCTCGGTGCCCTGCCGGCGCGCGACGTCGATGATCCGGACCGCGTGGGCGGCCATCGTCTCGACGAAGTCCGGCCACGCGAAGCCGACGAAGCCCAGCGGCCCGACGATCTCCCACCGGTTGGGCAACTGCGGGTGCGCCGTGCCGGCATAGGCGTGCAGGCCGTGCGTGCGGTAATACTCGCCGAGGTCGAACCCGGCTGTGCCCACCACGGTTCCGGGTCGATAGGTCTCCGGGTCCGTCCACAGCTCGTAACCGGTTGCCGCGACGATGAGGTCGGCGGGATGTTCGACTCCGTCGACGGTACGGATGCCGGTGGCGGTGATTCGGTCGATGGCGGTGGTGATCAGGTGGGTGGTCGGATTGTTCAGTGCCGGCAGGAAGCTGCTGGAGATCACCGGCCGCTTGGCGAGGATCCCGTATCGCGGGACGAGCGCGGCGCGGGTGGCCGGGTCGTGCACCACCGCCCGCAGCAGCAGCCGGTACAAGGCGCGGCAGTACGCGTCGTACAACGGCATCGTGTGAACCAGGACGCGCTGCGGCAGCCGCGACAGCAGGTGGACGATGGGCGCGATCATCGCGATGTCCATTGCCCATCGTCCCGCCGAGTTGATGGCGCCGACCACGCCGGGCACCCGCAGGAACCGACGCATCAGCGGGGGAATGTCAAAGTCGATCTTCGGCAGCACCCAGGCCGGTGTGCGTTGGTACACCTCGAGATTGGCAGCCTGACCCGATAAGGCGGCGGCGATCTGCACACCGCTGGAGCCGGTGCCGATTACCGCGACGCGCTTGCCGCGCGGGTCGTAGCCGTCGTCCCAGGCGTTGGGCCGCAGGATGGTGCCGGCGAAGTCGTCGATTCCGTCGATGTCGACGCGCTGCTTGGCGTTGACATAGCCACCCACCGAGCTGATGACGAAACGCGCTGTGACGCAGGGCTTTCCCTCGATGTCGAGGTGCCAACGCTGCGTCGTGTCATCCCAGGACTGGCGCAGCACGTTGCAGCCGGTCTGCAAATGGTCGTACAGATGCAGCGACCGGGCGGTGTCGCGGAAATAGTCGTAGAGTTCGCGGCCCGGGGCGAAGAAGCGTGACCAGTTGGGGTTCGGCGCGAACGAGAGCTGATACCACAGGCTGGGGATGTCCACGGCCAGGCCGGGGTAGTGGTTGTCGCGCCAGGTGCCGCCGACGTCGTCGCCGCGCTCCAGGATGACGAAGTCGAAAATCCCCTGCTGACGCAACAGGTGCCCGGCGGCGATGCCGCCCGGGCCGGCTCCGATGACGGCGACGTCGTAGTCAGCCATCTCGTCTCCTCTCGCTTCCGGTGAGTCCGGCCACGATGTGGTCGGAGACGAATTTGCCGACGGCGCGGGGGCTTTCCAGATTGACCACCATCGGCGGCAGCAGTTCGAAGCTGAGCAGCACGCGCACGATCCATTCCGCGGCGTGCCGGGGATTGACCGACTTGCCGACTTCGCCCCGGCGCTGGGCGGCCCGGACCAGCGGCGCCCAGAGGTTGATGGAGCGCTGCATGAGGTCCTCGCCAAGGTTGTCGAGCAGCAGGACGATGAGGCTCTGATTGAACCCCTTCGGGCCCAGCGGGTCTGAGGTCTGCCGGTGTTTGCAGATCACGTTGGCGGCCGCGGCCACCTGGCCGGCGAGGTTGTCTTGCCGCTGCACTTCGGCCGCCATGGTGGTGATGAAGCCGGTGGCGAGTTCGTCGAGCGCGGTTTTCAGTGCGGTTTCGCGGTTTCCGAACGCGTTGTGCACGGTCCCGCGCGACACACCGGCGATCTCGGCGACGGCGGTCAGGTTGAACTGGCGGGGGCCCAGCCGGCGCAGCGTGCTGGTGGTGGCCGACAGCAGCGACGGTGAGACGGCGCGGATCGTCTCACGCGGCGTCGTCGTCGACATGTGAACACATTAACGAGATGTGTTCAATCCGGTCAACGATTCGTCAGATCCGCATCAATGCTGTGGCAGCGGGCGGGGGCGTACCAGCGTCGGCCACCAGAACCACGGCCCCAGAATCCGCAGGATGGAGGGCACGACGAACGAGCGCACGATCAACGTGTCCAGCAGCAGGCCGATGCACACGGTCGATCCCACCTGACCGATGGTCCTCAGATCGCTGGTGAGCATGGCCAGCATGGTGAAGGCGAACACCAAACCGGCGGAGGTCACCACACCGCCGGTGCTGCCGAGCGCGCGGATCAGGCCGGTGTGGATCCCGCCGTGCAGCTCCTCTTTGACCCGGTTGATCAGCAGCAGGTTGTAGTCCGATCCGACGGCCACCAGGATGATGAACGTCAGCGGCAGCACGAGCCAGTGCAGATGCAGGCCGACCAGGTGCTGCCAGAAAAGGATGGACAGGCCGAACGCCCCGGCGTAGGAGAAGGCCACCGTGCCGGGAATCACCAAGGCCGCCACCAGGCTTCGCGTGATGAACAACATGATCAGGAAGATCAGCACGAAGGCCGCGATCGCCGCGATCAACAGATCCGACATCGCGTATTGCTTGATGTCCTTGTCGTTGGACCCCGAGCCCCCGATATACACCCGGGCGCCGGCCAGCGACGTCTCTTTGAGGATCGTCTTTATCGCGTCGGGGAACTGCTCGACGTGCTCCACGCCTTCGGGGCCCATCGCATCACCCTCGTGGGTGACGATGAAACGGGCGGCTTTGCCGTCCGGCGACATCATCAGCTTCATGCCCGCCTTTAGGTCCTCGTTGTCGAAGGCCTCGTGCGGGATATAGAAGTAGTCGTCGCTGCGGGACCTGTCGAAGTCGTTGCCGACGTTGATCGAATCGTCGAAGGTCTGCTCGGTCTGGATGGACTGCAGGTCGGCCGAGCCGTAACTGTTGACCAACTTCAGCTGCAGCGCCTCGGTGTCATCGGCGGTGGCCTTCAGTTGGGCGATGATCTGCGGGAAGGCCTTGTCCACCTCCGCGAGGGAGATTTCGGCCTTGTCGATATCTTCGGCCAAGTGGTCGATGTGATCGATGGTGTCCCACAGCGATCGGAACGCCCAGCAGATCGGGATGTCGAAACAGTGTTTCTCCCAATAGAAGTAGCTCTTGATGGGCCGGAAGAAATCGTCGAGGTTCGAGACTTCCTCGTTCATTTCGTTGCTGACCCGTTTGAGGTCCTCGACGGTGAGCACCGTCTGGTGCAGTTCGTCGGACACCTTCTGGAAGAAGCCGATCTCCTTGCGTAGCACAGCCACGGAGTGCGCCTGGATCTCGGCCTGCGCATCGGTGTTGGAGTTCTGCTCCCTGTTGAACGGGAGTTGTTGACCGTTGCCGCTGCCCTGCGTGGTGAACAGGTAGGGAATGCTGGCGTGTTCGAGCGCCCGGCCTAACGGCCGCGTCATGCCCTGCACCATCGCCACGCCATGCAGCCGGATCAGCGCCCTGGCGACGCGGTCCAGCGAGATGAAGTCGGCCGAGTTGCGCATGTCGTGATCGGTCTCGACCATCAACATCTCGGAGAACAGCTTGCTCTTGGGGAAGTGCCGATCGGCGGCCTGGAAACCGAGATTCGCAGGCGCACTGGCAGGTTGGTACTGCCGATCGTCGTAGTTCTGCCGGTAGCTCGGCACGAAGATCGCGCCGAGCATGACGACGGCGGAACTGGCCACCAAAATCGGCACCGGCCAGCGCACCACGCTGGCACCGATGCGCCGATAAAGCCGCCCGTGGACGTTGGTTCTCGGGTCGAACATCCCGAACAGGCTGCCCACGGTCAGCACCGCCGGACCCAGCGTCATCGCCGCCGCGATGGTGAACAGCATGGTGATCGCGACGGCCGGCCCCATGGTGTGGAAGTAGTTGAGCCGCGCGAACGTCAGGCAGTAACAGGCGCCGGCGATCGTCAGTCCGGACCCGATGATGATGGGTGCCACGCCCTTGTAGGCGATGTAGAAACTGTCCTCCCGGCTCTCGCCGGCCTGGCGCGCCTCGTGATAGCGGCCCATCAGGAAGATGCCGTAGTCGGTTCCGGCCCCCAGGGTCAGCGCGATGACGATGTTCACCGCGAACGACGACAATTCGATGTATCCGTAGTGCCCGAGGGTCGAGACGATGCCCTTGGCGACAAGCATTTCGATGAGGACGCCGAGCAGGGGCACCAGCAGGGTCGACGGGGTGCGGTACACCAGCAGCAACATCACGACGATGAGGATGATCGTCACGATGGTGACGTTGTTCAGGCTGGCGTTGGCGATGGTGAGCGTGTCGGAGGCCAGCGGAGCTGCACCGCTGACATAGACCTTGAGGCCCGGCGGAGGCGTGTCCTTCTTGATGATGTCGCGGACGGCGTCCACGGACTGGTTGGCCTGGATCTGGCCGATGTCACCGGCGAGACGAAGGAGCACATAGGTGCACTTGCCGTCGACGGATTGCGCCCCGGCCGCGGTGAACGGTTTGCCCCACAAGTCCATCACGTACTGGACGTGCTTGGTGTCGTTCTGCAGGCGGCGCATCAAATCGTCGTAGTACCGGTGATCCTGGTCGCCCAGTCGCCGGTTCGCCTCGAAGACCACCATGGTCAGGTTCGTGGAGTTGGATTCGTGGAACTTCTCGCCGATGTGCAGCAGCGCCCGCTGCGAGGGCGCGTAATGCGGAACCATCGGCCCGGCGAGCTCTTCGGCGACCCGTTCCACTTGGGGCATAAAGGTATTGGTGGTGACCGCGAGCAGGGCCCAGAACAAGATGATCGGAATCGCCAGGGCCCGCACCATTTTCGGGATGAACGGACGCTTGACCCTGGGATCCTCGAGGCGATGCTCGGTCATGCCGACTTCACCCTGCACTGGACGTCCGCGTCCTGATGATCGCCCGATTGCTCGTCGCGGATGACGCCGTCCACCAGCATGCGGCAACCGACCTGACCGCCGTGGACGTGCACCGAGATGCTGCCGGACGCCACCGTGAGCGTGGTGGTCTCCGTGTGGGACCACGGCAGGGTGGTGATGTCGACCTGATGCGGATGACCGTCGATGTCGACGTAGACCAGTTTCCCGCCCTGGCCGGCGTCGCCGAACACCTCGTAGGTGATCCGCTTGATGTTGAACTCCTCGGGTGCCTGCGGACCGTTGACGGTGATGACCGGCTCCGGTTCGGAGAACTGATGCACCTTGTACATGCAGAGCAGACCCACGCCGACCGCGACCACGGCGACCAACGGCATCCAGGTTCGCGCCAGGACGGTCCGACCGACGAAACGAGGGCTCATTCGATCACCTCTCGCGACCCGGTCCGGACATCGTGTTCGTGCCCCCCGCCCTCGCCCTCGTGCCCGCCAAATAGTAGACGGTCATGTGCTCAATTGACACATCATGGTGCAAAGACTCCGGACAGCGCAACCCGGACACGACCTCGAAGGCCGGCCGGCCCACCCGGGCGCCCGGTGGGCGCCGCACGTCCGGTCTCGTCGTGCGTCAGGCCAGCTTCTTCAGCCGCCGCCGCAACCGCGCGCTGCGGCGAATCTGAATGGCCAGGTTTGTCGAGGTCAACATGGGGATCACCCCGAGGAATGTGCGCTCCGAGGGCGTCGCTCCCTGCAGGTGGTAGAGACTGCCGAAGACGAAGAAGCAGCCGAGCATGAACAACGCGCCCGGGATGCACAGGGTCATCAACGAACCGCGATCGGCAACGACCTGCTTGGCGTAGTCCACCTCGTCGCGCGACATCGGTTCGCCCTTGCGGACCTTGTGCAAAACCGCTTTGGCGCTGCCGATTTCTTCACTGACCGGAGCAGTCGTTCGGCGCTCCAAGCGATTTACGTGCACGGCGGCGACGGCGGCCAGCGCCACGGCCAGGACGAGGGTGACCAGGGTCAGCAGACCGTAGAGATACGTGCTCATTTTCCAGTCCTTGCTCCGCTGTTGGACTTCCGAAGACTTTGCCGGTCCCTGATCACATCCCGGACGACGAGCCCGAGCAGGACGATCAGGCCGAGCGGCACCAGGAGCCTGAAGACGATCGAGGCGTGGCTGTACAGCAAGCAGTAGGCGACCGTCCCGATCACCACCATGGTGAGCAGGATGGCGCGATTGATCTTGTCCGTACTCATTGCAGGAACCTAACTTCTCGACGGCGAGACCTCAAAACCCGAAGTCGCCACCGCCGCCGGAATCGGAACCGCCGCCGCCGAAGTCCGATCCGCCCCCGAAATCGGAGCCGCCGGAATCCCAGCCGCCGCCGGAGTCCCAGCCACCGTCGAAGCCCACGTCACCGCCGCCGGAGTAGGTGGCGTCGTTGCCCGCGAATCCGACGTCGGCGCCACCGGAGTCCTGGTAGCCGCCGGTGAACCCCACATCGGCCGGCGGGCTGTTGTAGCCGGCTGCCTGTCCGCCGTCATAGCCGTAGCTGTTGGCATCGGCGAACGCGGAGTCGCGGCCGGCCTCGAAGCCGCGCTCGTAGCTGCCGCCCCAATGGTCGTCCAGCAACGCGTCCATCAGCAGCACGTCGGTCAGCGCCCACGTCCAGCCGGGACCCCAGAACGCGTACGGGTAATAGCCGGGGTAGAAGAACATTCCGTTGTGGTAGCCGCCGCCGTAGTAGTGCGGGTAACCCGGCTGCGCGGTGGTGCTGTAGTTGTTGTTGTTGATCGTCACCGTTTCGCCGGTGTCCGGATTCTTGGCCCGCACGGTGGCCTGCTTGCGGTCGTCGGCCGGGACAGAAGTCACGGCCGCGACGTCGGGTTGGCGCGGGTCGAGCTTCCGGTTGGCCTTGGCGACCGTGGACTCGACCACCCGCAGATGCGCCCGCGCGGAGCCGTAATCGCCCTTCTCGTAGGCCTTTCGGGCGTCGTACAGGCTGGCGTTGGCTTTCAGCGACTCGGCGCTGACATCGGCGCCGCCGGTGGTGAGCACCGCGTTGTCCAGGTCGCTGACGTTCGACGTGGCCGCGATCAATTCCTGCTTGATTTCCTCACGTGCCTCGGAGTCCTTGCGGTGCTTACGATTTCGGCCGATCGCGAACCAGAACAGGCCGGCCATGGCCAGCGCGATGCCGAAGATGACCAGCGTGACCTTCAGCCACGCCCACTCGTCGTGCTTTTGGTGCGCGACTTCAGAGGTGGTCGCCGGTCCGGCGGGGCTTGCATTGGCGCTCGCCAGCCTGGCGACGAACGCGCTCGTGGCGCCGTACGGGTCGTTGCGATGATCCCTCGCCGACTGATTCATGAATTGGTCGACGTTGTCGGCGATCGCCTTGGGCACGTTGTAGGCGCGCACGTGGTAGCCGCGAGCGTCGATGACGAGGATGACGCCGCTGAATCCGGCGTTGCGGCCCAGCATGGCGGTGTGTACGGCGTCGGCGGTGGTGACCCCGCTCTGGGCGGGCGACACCGCCGCCACCCAGACCGGTGGGCCCGCGCTCCACCGCCACGAGCTGGTGAGAATCTGCTGGTTCAGCTTGTCGGGATTCTGCAGCGGCGGTCTGGCGCCCGGATCGACCACCACATGCGTCTGGGCGTCGAACCTGCTCACCAGCTGGTCGGTGTAGGTGTCGGCCGAAGCGGTCGGCACCAGCAGCATGGCCAGTGCCACGGTCAACGGGACCAGGACAAGGCTGCGCAAGCGTGTGGTCACATCTCTCCTGCCACGAGTCGTTCTGTCGATCGCGGGGCCGCGACAACGTCCCAGTGCACCCTGCGCGTGAGCGCCCACCCTAGCCCGTTTCGGGCGGCTCTGCCGCGGGGCCGGGCGGCGCCGGTCGCGGCGGTGGTCGATGGCCCGCCGGGCGCGGCCGGACTACCCGGCCGGCGCTAGATCTTGACCGTCAGCGGCCAGACGTTCCAGATCTCGTCGCAGTACTCGGTGATGGCGCGATCCGACGAGAACTTGCCGCTGCGCGCGGTGTTGAGGATCGACATCTTCGTCCACGACTCGCGATCCTGCCACGCGGCGCCGACCCGCTCCTGACAGTCCACATACGACGCGTAGTCGGCGCACACCAGGAAGGGGTCGTCGTAACGCAGGTTGTCCACGACGGGCTTGAACACCTCGGTGTCCCCGCGCGAAAACGTCCCCGCGGCAATCAGATCCAGCACAGCGCGCAGCTCGTCGTTGCCGTCGATGTAATCACCCGGGCGATACCCGTCGGCCTTGACCGCGCCGACTTGCTGCTCGGTGAGGCCGAACAGGAAAAAGTTCTCCGGCCCGACCTCGTCGCGCATCTCGACGTTCGCCCCGTCCAGGGTGCCGATGGTCAGGGCCCCGTTGATCATGAACTTCATGTTCCCGGTGCCCGAGGCCTCCTTGCCCGCGGTGGAGATCTGTTCGGACAGATCGGCCGCCGGGTAGATCAGGTGGGCGTTTTGCACGTTGAAGTTCGGCACGAAGGCCACCTGAAGGAACCGGTTCACGTCCGGGTCGGCGTTCACGGTTTCGGCGACCGCGTTGATGAGCTTGATGATCCGCTTGGCCAGGAAGTATCCAGGCGCGGCCTTGCCGCCGAAGATGAAGGCCCGCGGCGGGATCGACAGGCCGGGGTCACACTTCAGGCGGTGATACAGCGCGACGACGTGCAGGACGTTCAGGTGCTGGCGCTTGTACTCGTGGATGCGCTTGACCTGGACGTCGAACATCCAGTCCGGGTTCAGTTCGACGCCGGCCACCGAGTGGACGTATCTGGCCAGGCGGGACTTGTTGTTGCGCTTGATGTCGCGCCACTCGCGCCGGAAGGCCGCGTCCTCGACGAACGGCTCGAGCCCGCGCAGCCGGCCCAGATCGGTCAACCAGCCGTCACCGACCGTGCGGTCCAGCAGTTCGCGCAGCCCGGGGTTGGCCAGCGCGAGGAAGCGGCGCGGTGTCACGCCGTTCGTCTTGTTGCTGAACCGTTCCGGCCACATCTCGTAAAAGTCTTTCAGCACACTGCTTTTCAGCAGCTCCGAATGGAGGGCGGCGACGCCGTTGACGGCGTGGCTGCCGACGGTGGCCAGGTGCGCCATCCGGACATTCTTGCCGCCGTTCTCCCCGATCAACGACATCCGGGCGACCCGGTCCTCGTCGCCGGGGAAGCGGGCGCGCACCTCGTCGAGGAACCGGCGGTTGATCTCGTAGATGATCTCGAGGTGGCGCGGCAGCGACTCGGCGAACATCTCCAGCGGCCAGGTTTCCAGCGCCTCGGGCAGCAGGGTGTGGTTGGTGTATCCGAACGTCGCGACGGTGATGTCCCACGCCGCGTCCCAGTCCAGCTCGCGCTCGTCGACGAGCAGCCGCATCAGCTCGGCGACCCCGATGGACGGGTGAGTGTCGTTGAGCTGCAGGGCAAACCGCTGCGGAAGCTCCTTGACGGACACGTCGGCGAGATCGTCCATGATGTGCAGCACGTGTTGCAGCGAGCAGGACACGAAGAAGTACTGCTGCAGCAGGCGCAGCCGCTTGCCGGCCTCGGGTTCGTCGTTGGGGTAGAGCACCTTGGTAACGGTCTCGGATGTGACCTCGTCCTCCACCGCCTTGTAGTAGTCGCCGGTGTTGAAGGCCTCCAGGGCAAACGATTTGACGGCGCGCGCGCTCCACAGCGTCAGCACGTTGCAGGTGTTGACGCCGTAGCCCTGGATCGGCGTGTCATACGCGGTGCCTTTGAGCAACCGGCCCGGCACCCAGCGGACCCGGTCGTGGCCGGCCCCCTTAGCTGGGTCGGTGTAGTGCTCGGCGTAGCCGCCCCACTTCACCAGGAAGCTGACGTCGGGTTTGGCGATCTCCCAGGGGTTTCCGTTGTCCAGCCAGTTGTCGGTCTGCTCGACCTGCCAGCCGTCGTGGATTTCCTGGTCGAAGATGCCGAATTCGTAGCGGATGCCGTAGCCGATCGCCGGGCGCTCCAGGGTGGCCAGCGAGTCCAGGTAGCACGCGGCCAGCCTGCCGAGGCCGCCGTTGCCGAGCCCGGGTTCCTCCTCGCAGGCCAGCACCGTGTCGAGGTTTTGGCCCATCGCCGCCAGCGCCTCGCGAGCCGCCCGCTCCATCTGGAGATTCAGCAGGTTGTTGCCCAATTGCGGGCCCATCAAGAACTCGGCCGACAGGTAGCAGGTCACCTTGCGACCGAGGTCCAGCGAGGTCTGCGTCGAGGCCACCCGGCGGTCCTGCATGCGATCACGGACCGCCAGGGCGAGCGCGCGGTAGTAGTGCTCGGGGCGCAGGGCCGCCGCCGGACGCCCGATCGAATAGCGCAGGTGGTCGTTGATCGCGCGCTGGAGTGCGGCCGCGCTCATCCCGGTGCGCGAGTGCTCGATCAGGTCGGCCCGGGTGGGGTTGCCGGGGGACAGGCCATCGGAGGGCGTCTGATCGACATCGGTCATGGTGAGTCCTACTCGCTAGGGGGTGGCGGGCAGCACCGCCCCGGGCCGCTGCAATGCCCGGTGGCGACAGACCGTCAGTCTTGCAGCGATATTTGCACACCAGGCCCGCAACAGAGGTCGGAAACGTGAACGGGAGTCCACCTGCCGGCGACGAAATGGCCCCGCGGTCAGTGCGCGCCGGCCAGATTCAGCGTGACCACCCCGGCGATGATCAGCCCGACACCGGCGACCTTCGTCAGCGATATCGGCGAACCCAAGAACAGCACCGCGATCAGCACGATCAGGGCCGTACCGATGGCCGACCACAGCGCGTAGGCGACGTCGGTCTGCATGCCGCGCGAGATCGACACCGCCAGCAGCGCGAAGGAGACGGCATAACCGCTTAAGCACACGACGGTCGGCCACAGCCGGCTGAAACCGTCGGTGCTCTTGAGCAGGCTGGTCGCTATCACCTCTGCGAATATGGCGCCGAGGAGAAAGAGATAGGTCAAAACGCCTCCTTGCATACCCCTGTACAGGTACGTGTTTACCTCCAAGGATTACGCCGTATGACCCGCACCCCGCGCTCATTGACGTTCGATGTCGGCGAGGTGGCCGGGCAGCCGGCGTCGCTGGCGGCGACGTACTACCCCGCGCGCGACGTCGCCGACGCGGCCGCGCTGCTGGTATGTCTGCCGGGCGGCACCTACAGCCGCGACTACTGGGACCTCACCATTCCCGGCCACCACGGGTACAGCTTCGCCGGCTTCGCCACCGAGAACGGCTACGCCGTCGTGACCATCGACCCGCTGGGGACCGGCGAAAGCTCGCGGCCCACAGGCGATTTCGGCTTCAGCGATATCGCCGGCGCGCTGGCGCGAGCCGTCAGCGCGTTGCCGGACACCATCGGCATCGAGGCGCCGGCGATCGCGGTCGGGCATTCGCTGGGCGGGTACCTGGCCATCACCCAGCAAGCGCTGTTTCCCGGCTATGCCGGGCTGGCGGTGCTGGGTTGCACCAACCAGCACGTCGCGCCGTTGAACCTGGACGCGGCGTTCATCGCGCGTTGCGCCACCCCGCAAGGCCGCGCCGAAGCGGCCGCCGAAATACTGTCCGCGCTCGACAGGCCGTATTTCGAGGGGCCACGCGAGTACCTGCAGAGCTGGTTCCATCTCCCCGACGTTCCCGCCGACGTCGTCGCGGCCGACGCCAGCGCCGCCAAGTCGGTGGTCCCGCGCGTGTTCGGCACGGCGATGGTCCCCGGCATCGTCGCCGAGCATGCGGCGCGCATCGACGTCCCGGTGCTGGTCGGCTACGGCGTCGTCGACGTCTCGCCGGACCCGCGCGCCGAGGCCGGGCTGTACCGGAGCAGCCCGGACATCACCACCCTGTTGGTGGCCGGCAGCGCGCACTGCCACAACATGGCGTCGAGCCGGCATCGGCTGTGGCGGCGCCTGCTCGCCTGGGCGGCGACCGTAGCCTGTCCCTCGTGAGGAATGGTCTCGACGCTCGCCTGGCCCGGCACGCTCCGGGGGTGCTGAGCCTGTTTCGCCTCGTCTACGGTTTGCTCTTCGCCGCGTACGGTTCGCGCAGCCTGTTCAATTGGCCCGTCCGCTCGCCGGTTGTCGTCGAGTTCGGATCCTGGCCCGGCTGGTATGCCGCACTGATCGAGATCGTCGCGGGCCTGCTGGTGGCCGCCGGGTTGTTCACCCGCGCCGCCGCGTTCGTCGCCTCGGGGGAGATGGCGGTCGCCTACTTCTCGGTCCACCAACCCCAGGCGCTGTGGCCGGTCGCCGATCCGCCGGCCGGCAACGGGGGCGCGTTGGCCGTTCTGTTCTGCTTCGCGTTTTTCCTGCTGGTCTTCACCGGCGGCGGCAGCTACTCCCTGGACGCGCGACGCCGAATGCTTCCCCTCCGCCGGCGATAATGGCATTCTCTGATACGGAGAAGCCATTTCCGCAGGGCCGGCAGGCCGAGGAGGACGACGATGAGCGCGCAGCGGTGCGACGGGATGGTGGCCCTGGTCACCGGCAGCAGCCGGGGCCTGGGCAGGGCGATCGCCACACGGCTGGCCGAGCACGGGGCCACGGTGGCCCTGACCGCCCGCACGATGGACCCCGACCCCAAGTATCAGGGGTCGCTGAGCCAGACCCGCGACGAGATCGTCGCCGCGGGCGGGAAAGCCATTGCGGTCCAGGCGGATCTGTCCCAGACCGAAGACCGTGAACGGCTTTTCGCCGAGGTGGCCGGCGCGGTCGGCGCACCCGACATCCTGGTCAACAACGCCGCGGTGACCTTCCTGCGGCCCCTCGACGGGTTTCCCGAGCGGCGAGCGCGGCTGATGATGGAGATGCATGTGCTCGGGCCCCTGCATCTGTGTCAGCTGGCGATACCCGCCATGCGCGAGCGTGGACGCGGCTGGATCCTGAACCTGACCTCGGTCGGCGGTGACCTGCCACCCGGGCCGCCGTTCTCCGAGTTCGACCGCACGGCGGGCTTCGGCATCTACGGCACGGCCAAGGCCGCCCTCAACCGATTGACGAAAAGCCTTGCGGCCGAGCTGTACGACGACGGAATCGCGGTCAACGCCGCCGCCCCGTCCAATCCCGTGGCCACGCCGGGCGCCGGCACGCTCGACCTGGCCAAGACCGACACCGAGGACATCGCGTTGATCACCGAGACGGCCTTGCGGCTCTGCACCGGCGATCCGAAGACCCTGACCGGGCGCATCGCGCACACCCAGCCCTTCCTCGCCGAGATCGGCTGGACGAGGACCGGCCCGCTGACGGGATGAGCCGAGCCGAGCTCGATCCGACCGAGCTGCGCCGCCGACTCGACGGCGCGGGCGTCACCGACGTCGCCCCGCTGGCCGGCGGCGCCTCCAGCCTCACCTTCGCGGGCAGCAGGGATGGCCGGCGGGTGGTGATCAAGGTGGCTCCGCCGGGCGTCGCACCCGTCGCGCATCGCGACGTGCTCCGCCAGGCCCGCATCATCAAGGCGCTCAAGACAACTCACGTTCCGGTCCCGGAGGTGCTGTGGGAAGATGCGGGGGACCCGCCCGGCACACCGCCGCTGTATGTGATGAGCCATATCGAAGGCGATTGTGTGGAACCGTTGTTCGACGGCTGCCCGCATGTCGGCGGGCTGAGCGATCGATACCGGAACGCGTGCCGCGCGATGGCCGCGCTGCACAGGCTCGCGCCGGCGGACCTCGGGCTGGGCGATGAACCCGTGGTCGACCCGGTCGCCGAAGTCCACCGGTGGTCCGACACGCTGCGGACCGTCGACCCGGCGCTGGCCCCCGACTGGCCGAAAGTGTATGACGCGCTGCTCGATTGCGCGCCGCGTGCGATGGCGCCGCGTGTGGTGCACGGTGACTTCCGGCTGGGCAACCTGCTCGCGGCCGGGGCGCGGGTCAACGCGATCATCGACTGGGAGATTTGGTCGATCGGCGATCCGCGCATCGATGCGGGCTGGTTTCTGATCAACTGCGACCCGGACACCTACCGGCGGGTCGACGCACCCGACGGTATGGTACCGCCGATCGACGAACTCACCGAGCTCTATGCATCCGAGTTAGGTTGCGAGATAACCGATTTGGCGTGGTTCACGGCGCTGGCGTGTTTCAAATCGACGGCGACCTGGGCGTTGATCGTCAAGCACAATCGCCGCCGGGCGGCGCCGCGAGCCGAATTGGAAGCGATGGCAACGATTTTGCCGAGGCTGCTCGACCGCGCCCTGACGTCGCTAACTTAGTGCCCGCCGGAGCCTTACTGGCAGCGGACCAGAAGATTTTCGCAGATCATTCCGACATCGCCCGTATCGTTCACGGGCTGGCCTTCATTGGACGGATTGATCCAGGTGGTGGGAAACGGATTGTAGACGTCGTCCATGCCCGGCGGCTGGGGGCGAGGATCGACGTTCGGGTCCGCGTGGGCCATGCCGGCGCCGCTCGCCAGGGCGATGGCCGTCGTCGCGCAGACCAGCATTGCGCGAGTCCGGGTGCGAACCGTCATCGCCGCCTCCTCGGTTTCTGGCCGAATTGCTGGCTGCTGAAACGCCGATTCTACCGTTGACCGCATATCGCGTAACAGTTACAAACCCACAACGACTTCGGTGGGCCGCCCAGCAAATCTCGTGACTCGAAACGCCGGGTGCGTACGGTGTCGCCCGTGAGGCCGATTGCCGTGGTCGTTCGTCGCGCCCTGGTGGCCGCCGCCTGCCTGGCCGTTTCGCTGCCTACGGCGCCGTCGACATGCGCGGATCCCGACGCCGCCCCGGTTGCTGCGGAAGCGGCGCCGGAGGCGGAGGGAGCGATTCCCTCGAATCCCCCCGCAGTCCTGCACACCCCCGACGGCTGGACCCTCGGTCTGGGCGCCCGCGACGAGCAGCAGGTTCCGGTGGCACCGTTGACCACCGCGGTGTCGTCCCGCGAATACGTCGCCAGCGGGATATTCGTCGGCTCCCTCATCGGGCCGGGACCGCCCCAGGGCGTCCTCGAGGTGGGCTATGAGATCGGCTGTGGCATCGACATGAGCACGTCGGACGGCGTCACGATCGGTGGCAGCGCCGGCATCACCCCGGGTGTGACCGGACCGGTGACCGGAGTGCCGGGAGACGTGCTTCCGTTGGTCGTCGCCCCGATCGCGGGCATCCTCAACGTGGGGCTCAAGCCGGGCCTGGTCGTCGTGGTGCCGGTGGTCAAGAAACAGTTCAGGGCACCGGATCCCTGGGTGATGGTCAGCAACTTCCACGTCAAGATCGACGGTTGCGTGGGTGAGTCGTTCATCCGCTCCTACGCGGTGCTCAATCGAGTGACCGACCAATCCGATGTGGTGCTGTCCTACGTCGGCGTCACCAAGAAAGTCTGAGCGGGCTCGCCGCTCAGCCCCGGGGGATGCCCGCCAGCTTGTCGGCGAACTTGGCCTCGGCGGCCGCCCGCAACCGCAGCAGATGTTCGGAGGGAAACAGATCCGGCGCGGGTTCACGGTCCTTCAGCAACAGCCGGGCCAGCGTGACCTTGTGCACTTCGGTCGGGCCGTCGGCCAGCCCGAGCACGAACGACTCGACCAGATACTGCACGAACGGCATCTCGTGGGTGGTGCCCAACGAGCCGTGCAACTGAAGCGCCCGCGATGACACGTCGTGCAGCACCTTCTGCATCATCGCCTTGACCGCCGAGATGTCGGCCCGGACGGCCTTGTAGTCGTTGAATTGGTCGATCTTCCAAGCTGTTTGGAGCGTCAGCAGCCGGAACGCCTCGATCTCCATCCAGGAGTCGGCGACCATCTCCTGCACCAGCTGTTTGTTGGCCAGCACCTCGCCCTGGGTGTAGCGCGACGCGGCCCGTTCGCAGATCATGTCGAAGATCCGCCGGACCAGTCCCACGGTGCGCATCGCGTGGTGAATCCGCCCGCCGCCCAGGCGGGTCTGCGCGACGACGAACGCCCCGCCGCGCGGCCCCAGCATGTTCTCGGCGGGCACCCGGACGTTGTCGTAGCGCACATAACCCTCACGCCCACCGCCGATCGGCTGGTATCCCAGCCCGACGTCGCGCAGCACGTTGATGCCGGGGGTGTCGCCGGGGACGACGAACATCGAGTAGCGCTCGTAGGGCGGCGCGTCGGGATCGGTCATCGCCATCACGATCAGGAACGACGCCATCGAGGCGAACGACGAAAACCACTTCTCCCCGTTGATGACCCAGTGATCACCGTCTTGTACGGCGGTGGTGCGGAACACCTTCGGGTCGGCGCCGCCCTGTGGCTCGGTCATCGAGAAACAGGAGATGATGCGGTTGTCCAGCAGCGGCTCCAGATAGCGCTCTTTGAGCTCGGGCGTGCCGTAGTGCGCCAGGATTTCGCTGTTGCCCGAATCGGGGGCCTGTGACCCGAAGACGATCGGCGCGCATTCCGAGCGCCCCAGAATCTCGTTGAGCAGCGCCAATTTCACCTGCCCATAGCCCGGACCGCCCAGGTGCGGGCCCAGGTGGGTCGCCCACAGCCCGCGCTTTTTCACGATGTCCTGCAGCGGCGGGATCAGCGCCTGACGCACCGGGTCATTGAGGTCGTGGGATTCGGTGACAATCAAGTCGATCGGCTCGCACTCCTCGCGCACGAAACCTTCGACCCACTGCAGTTGTTCGGCCCACTCCGGGTCGGTGGAGAAGTCCCACGACATGTGTCGTCCTCTCTGGATCGGTCACTTTGCACTGCTCTGGGCCACCACGCCGGCATCCTCCAGCGCGGTGATGTCGTTGGCGGCCAGGCCCAGCTCGCGCAGCACCGCGCGGGTGTGATCGCCGGGAAGCGACGGAGGCGCGGGCGTGGCCGGACGGGTCCGGGAGAAGCGCGGGGCCGGTGCGGGCTGGGTGAGGCCGTCAAGTTCGACGAACGTGCGCCGCGCGACGTTGTGTGGATGCCGCGGCGCCTCGGTCAGCGAAAGCACCGGTGTCGCACAGCATCCCGGCGTGCCCAGCAGGCGCTCCCATTCGGCGCGGGACTTCTCGGCAAAGCGCGCGGCCAGTGCGGCCCGGTGGCCGGCCCACGCCGTCGGATCGTCGTCGTCGTGCGGCACGTTCACGCCGAGCCGATCGCACAGTTCGGCGTAGAACTTCGGCTCCATGGCGCCGACGGCCATGTGGCCCCCGTCGGCCGTGGCGTAGGTGCCGTAGAAGTGCGCGGCGCCGTCGAGCAGATTGTCCTGACGCCGGTCGCGCCACGTGCCCGCCGACAGCATGCCGAAATACGGTGCCAGCAGCGCGGCGACGCCGTCGACCATCGCCACGTCGAGGACCTGCCCCTGACCCGACTGGCGGGCCTCCAGGATCGCGCTGAGCAGCCCGACCGCCAATAGCATTGCACCGCCGCCGTAATCGCCGACGAGATTCAAGGGCGGCACCGGTGATTCGGCGGTGCCGATGGCGTGCAGGGCGCCCGTGAGCGCAAGGTAATTGATGTCATGCCCGGCGTGACCGGCCAAGGGCCCGTCCTGTCCGTAGCCGGTCATGCGGGCATAGACCAGCCGGGGGTTGCGCGTCCGCAACGCATCCGGGCCGATGCCCAGGCGTTCGGCCACCCCAGGCCGGTACACGTCCACGAAGGCATGGGCGTCGGCGGTCAGGCGGTGGACGAGGTCGCGCCCGCGTGGGTCCTTCACATCGGCGGCCAGTGACCGCTGGCTGCGGCGGACCGTGTGGTCGACGGGCGGCGGACCGTCGACACCGGCCAGCGCGTCGATGCGGATGACTTCGGCGCCCAAATCGCCCAACAGCATTCCGCACAGCGGTGCGGGCCCCAAGCCGCCCATCATGACGATGCGCACACCGCGCAGCGGACCGGTCATGACGACCACTTCTTGCGGCGCTGCGCCGCCTCGTCGGTGGCGTGGGAAATCACCTGGTTGCGGTTTTCCAGTTCCATCGCCGACGCAAGGCTCGCGGCGTCGGTGTTGATTTGAAGGGCGCGCTTGGTCAGTTGCGCGCCCAGCGGGGCGTGGCCGGCGATCAGCGACGCCAGCTCGACCGCGCGGTCGGCCAGTCGGTCCGGCTCGACGACCTCACTGACCAGCCCGCGACGGTCGGCCTCGGTGGCCGAAACGGTGCGACCGGACAGCATCCAGTCGGCGGCCACGCTGGTGCCGACGATGCGCGGCAGGTGGTAGCTCATGCCCATCTCGGCACCCGAGAGCCCGAGCAGGATGGCGGCATTGGCGAAAGATGCTGCCGTCGAACAGATTCGGATGTCGGCGGCCAGGCACAGCGCGAGTCCGGCGCCAACGCAGGGGCCATTGACCGCGGCGATGACGGGTTGCGGCAACGCGCGCACCGCTTCGGCGAGGGCGGCCATCCTTTCCTGGAAGCGCATCCGGTCCAACGCGGGTGCGCTCGCTTCGAGCATCGAGGGGCCGAAGTCGCGCACGTCGATGCCCGCGCAGAACCCGCGTCCGGCGCCGGTCAGCACCACGGCGTGTACGGCCGGGTCGGCGGCCAGATCGCCGAGCCCGTCGCGCAATTCGGTCTGCATCGCCTCGTTGATGGCGTTGAGCCGCTGCGGGCGATTCAGCCGCAGGACGGCGACCCCGTCGCAGGGCCGTTCGAGGGACACGGTGTCCGCCATGTTCACACCCGCTCGATGATCGTCGCCGTGCCCATTCCGCCGCCGGTGCACATGGTGACCAGACCCGTTGTCAGGTCACGACGTTCGAGCTCGTCCAGGACGGTGCCGATCAGCATGGCGCCGGTGGCGCCGATGGGGTGCCCGAGCGCGATCGCCCCGCCGTTGACGTTGACCACCTCGGGGTCGATGTCGAGGTCGCGCATCGTCTTGAGCGGGACGGCGGCGAAGGCCTCGTTGATCTCCCACAGATCGATGTCGGCCACGGTCATGCCCGCCCGCTGAAGACATCGCTGGGCCGCGGGGCCGGGGGCGGTGAGCATGATGATGGGTTCGCTGCCGATGGCCGCGGTGGCCCTGATCTGCGCGCGCGGCGTGACCCGATGGGTGTGCAGCCAGTTCGACGAGGCCAGCGCAACCGCCGCGGCGCCATCGACGACGCCGGACGAGTTGCCCGCATGGTGCACGTGATCGATGCGGTCGATGTCCGGGTAGCGCTGCAGGCAGATGTCGTCGAACGTGCGTTGCTCGCCGTCGGCGCACGCGGCGCCCAGCGCGGCGAAGGCCGGTTTGAGGCGGGCCAGCGACTCGGTGGTGGTACCGGGGCGGGGATGCTCGTCGCGTTCGACGCGACCGTGCGGAGTGGGCACGTCGATCAGCGACCGCTCGAAGCGGCCCTGCTCGATGGCCGCGCCGGCGCGGCGCTGGCTCTGCGCGGCGTAGGCGTCGACGGTCTCGCGGTCGAATCCCTCCAGGGTGGCGATCAGGTCGGCCGAAATACCCTGCGGGACGGTCGGATACAGCGCACGAAGATCCGGGTTGTTGCCGTCGATGGTCGGGACTCCCGCGGTGACGTCCCAGCGTGACATGGATTCGACGCCGCCGGCGATCATCAGATTCTCGCTGCCGGCGGCGATGGCCGAGGCCGCCACGGTCACCGCCTGCTGGCCCGACCCGCAGAATCGGCTCAGCGTCATCCCGGGCACGCTCTGCGGCCAGCCGGCCAGCAGCACCGACAGGCGGGCGATGTCGTCGCCGTGGTCTCCGGACAGGATGCCGTTGCCCGCGATCACGTCGTCGACGTCGGCCGGGTCGAAGCCGACCCGCTCGGCCAGTGCGGTCAGGCACCGCGCGAGCAGGGCCTGCGGGTGCACGCCGTGCAGTCCGCCGTCGGGGCGGCCGCGCCCGCGGGGCGTGCGGACCGCGTCGAGAATCCAGGCGTCGATGAGGGACTCCGATCGTTGTGGTTCGGACGAGACCGGCACAGGTCACCAGCGATCGTAATCCGTCTCTCGGCAGTGGAGAACCGCCTTCTCAAAATTAGCGAAGCTGTTCTCGTTCGGGGCCCCAGGTCGTCACGACTCCAGGTCGAGCGCCGCCCCGATCAACGCGAGGTGGCTGAGGCCCTGCGGCAGGTTGCCCATGAACGAGCGGTCGTCGGCATCGATCATTTCGGGCAACACGCCGACGTCGTTGGTCAGCTCGACGAGCTCGGCCATCAGGTCACGGGCCTCGGACGTGCGACCCACATGGTGCAGCGCCGAGACGGCCCAGAACGAGCATGCGACGAACGCCCCTTCGCGTTCCTCCTCACGCGCGCCACTGAACCGGAAAAGTAAAGGTCCGCAGCCTAACTCGCGACGTAGTGCGTCGATCGTGGCGGACATCCGTTCGCCACGGTCAAACCCGCTGCCGGCGTGCAGCAGAATCGACGCGTCCAGCTGACCGCTGCCCGGAAACCATTCGTAGCTGCCCAGCTCGTCGTTCCAGCAGTGGCGCTGCACCCAATCGCTGATCCGCTCGGCCTCGCCGGCCCAGCGGCCGGGGTCGCCGGGAATCTGGCCCTGGTCGGCCAGGTAGACCGCGCACCGCAGCGCCTGCCAGCAGCCGAGCTTGGACGTCGTGTAGTGCTCTTGCCGCGGCAATTCCCACATGCCGGCGTCGCGGTGGCGCCAGGCGTCGCACGCCCGATCTGCGAAATCCGCCAGCAGATGGCCGGTTTCGGTATCCAGGACGTGGCCGCTGTCGACGTAGAGCCGCACTGTGTCAAAGAGGTCGGCGAAGATGCTCAGCTGCAGCTGCCCGTCGGCGCGGTTACCGGTCACCACCGGGCCGATTCCGCGCCAGCCGGCCGCCTCGAACCGGCTCACCGGGGGAGGCGGTGAACCGTCGAGGCAGTAGAAGACACCCACATCGGGAATGTGCCGGCGGACGGTTCGCAGCAGCCAAGCCACGGCGGCGTGCGTCTCCTCGCGAATCCCGAAGCGGCGCAAGGCGGACAGCGTGTATGCGGTATCGCGGATCCATGCGAAGCGGTAGTCCCAATTCTTTCCGCCCGACATCCGTTCGGGCAGCGAGGTGGTCGCGGCCGCCGCGATGGCGCCGGTCGGACTGAAGATGAGCAGCTTGAGCAGCAACACACTGCGACGCACCGCCTCGGCCCACGACTCGGGGCATTCGAACTGCCCGGACCAGTTCCCCCAGAACGCGATGGTCTTGTCCAGCCCCTCGTCGATGTCGGACGCCGACGACAGCATCAGCGGTTCGGACTCCGAGGCGACCAAGCCGATCAGCCTCCGCAGGCCGGCCGTCGCGGTGAACGTTCCGGACGCCGTCTGGTCGGTCCACTCGACGTCGAACTGCTCCGAGACACACACGCCCACGTTGAGCGACCCGGCTCGCAGCACCGCGCCGTGCGGGGTGCGCCGCGCCCACGGCGAGGAATGGTCGAAGCAGGTCCCCGGCGCGACCCGCCAGCGCATCGGCACCGTCCCGTCGAGGCCCTCCACGCGGCGGGCGAGTTCGGTCCACGGCAGCCGGCCACCGAAGCCGATGTTCAGCGCGTCGGTGACCCGGACCCGTCCCGACTCGGTGACGAAGGTCGTTTCCAGAACGTTGGTCTTCGGCAGGTAACGCCGCCGCGTGTGAAACGGGACGGTCGGCGTCAGGTCCAGGCGTCCGCCGTTGGGTTGGTCGAGCAGCGCGGCGAATACCGGGAGCGAATCCAAATCCGGAATCGGAAACCAATCAATGGCGCCGTCTTCGGCCACCAGCGCCACCGTGCGGCCGTCACCGATCGCCGCATAGCTGCTCAGCGCCGCGAAACCGGCTGTGCGGTAAGGAGATTCGGTCGGCGCCGAGGTCTCGGTATCAAGTTCTGGCGCCGGCACGTAGGAACGGGTTCCCCCACACGCCGCAGGTAAACGGCGCGGTGGGTGCATAACCGGGCGCGCAGCGGGTAGCCGGGCGCCATGACCAAGATCGGATACTTTCTCACCTGCGAGCAATTCGGCCCGAAGGAGCTCATCGACCAGGCCAAGCGGGCCGAGGACGCGGGATTCGACGCGCTGTGGATCTCCGACCACTATCACCCCTGGAATGACGAGCAGGGTCAGAGCCCGTTCGTGTGGGGAGTGATCGGTGCGTTGTCGGAGGCGACGTCGTTACCGGTCAGCACCGCCGTCACCTGCCCGACCATTCGGATCCACCCGGCGATCATCGCGCAGGCCGCGGCCACCGCGGCCGTGCAGCTAGACGGACGCTTCGTGCTGGGGGTCGGCAGCGGCGAGGCGCTCAACGAGCACATCCTGGGCGATCCCTGGCCGTCGGCCGGTGTGCGGCTCGAGATGCTCGAGGAGGCGATCGACGTCATTCGCAAGCTGCACAAGGGCGGCGAGGTCAGCCACCACGGCAAGCACTACGAGGTGCAGGAGGCCCAGGTCTACACCCGGCCCGAGCAGCCGGTGCCGATCTACGTCTCGGCATTCGGCCCGCAGGCCGTGGAGCTGGCCGCCCGCATCGGCGACGGCTACAGCATCGCCATGCCCGACGGCGACCTGGTCAAGCAGTTCCGCGAGGCCGGGGGCGGCAACAAGCCGGTGCAGGGCGGAACGAAGGTGTGCTGGGACGCCGACGCCGACGCCGCGCTGAAAACCGCGCACCGGTTGTGGGCCAACGAGGGGTTGCCCGGCCAGACGTCCCAAATCCTGCCCCGGCCCAAGGATTTCGCCGCGCTGCAGTCGCTGGTGCCTACGGATACCGTCGGCGAGAGCGTGGCCTGTGGCCCGGACCCCGACAAGCACGTCGCGCAGGTGCGCGAGTACATCGACGCCGACGTCGACGAGATCTACGTGCAGCAGATCGGTCCCGACATGGACGGGTTCTTCGCGGCGTGGCAGCGTGACGTGCTGCCCCAGGTGCGCGGGTAGGGCTCAGCCGATCACCCGCACCACGCCGGGCCGTCGAATCGATCACGAGTGATGAACTCCGCGACCGGCCGCCGGCGCAGCTTGGTCAACTGCCGCACCGGTTTTCCCAGCGGCACGACCGCGGCCACCGCATGCTGGCCGGGGATGCCCAGCAGGCGACGGACTTGATCTTCGGACGCGATGGCCATCGTCGTGATGGTGCCGCCGTAACCCTCGCCGCGCGCGGCGAGCAAGATGTTCCAGATCAGCGGGTAAACCGACGCGCCCCCGGCGATGCCGACCCGGTCCAGATCCTGATCGACGGCCGCGACGACGGCCAAGTCCACCGAAACCACAAGGACGACAGGCGCTTTGGCGATCGGTGCCACGAACGTGTCGGGGACCTCGGTTGCGTCGACGACGTCTTGCGGCATGCCGCTGGGATGCACCGAGTTCCAAGGGTTTTCGCCCGCCTGCAGCTGGGCGAAGTAACGGCGGGCGGCGGGCTTGCCGAGCTCGGCCAGCCGCCGGCGGATCGCCTCGTCGCGCACCACGGTGACGTGGGCGCCCTGCCGGTTGCCACCGCTGGGAGCGAACCGGGCGTGCTCGAAGATGCGGCTCAGCACCTCGTCGGGCAGCGGGTCGTCGGTGAATTCCCGTGCCGCGAAGGTCGTTCGCATCACGTCGTACAGCTGCATGGCGGGATGGCTCATCAACTCGCGGACGCGCGCCGCTCCAGGCGGAAGGTGCGCTCGAACCCCGCCGGGTGCGTCGTCAGCGTCACCTCCACGGCACCGCTGGGGGCGATGACGTAGCGTTCCTCCACGTCGGGTCCGTCGGTCCAGCGGCCGACCGGCTGACGCCGGAGGTCGTCGCGGTCGTGCAGGGCCGGGTCGAATGGAAACAGCACCGGGTCATACGGCGTGACGTCGCCGTCCGGCCGCCCGTTGACCAGCCGGCTGCACTCCACGAAGCGGAAGTGCCCGATGTTGTGCGCCGCTCGGTATTTGCGCTTCACCACCAGCGGGGAACGCCCGTCGGCCGGCAGCGAAACGTCCTTGCACACGATGGGGTCGAAGACGACCCCGGCACCCGCCTCGGCCTCCCGGAACACCCCGAAATTCCTCGAAAAGCGTTCGGACAGTGCGAAACCGGACTCCTTGTCGAGGAAGACGGCAAGGCCGATGGCCGTGGCGGCGAAGGGATGCGGCGAGCGTTTCACCCGCTTCTCGCCGAAGGTGCTGCGCAGCATGCGCGACACCAGCGGGAAACCGCCTGCCCCGCCGACGACGTAGATGCCCGCCACCTCCGACCAGTCCACGTCCGTGCGTCCGCGCGCCGGATCGTGCAGGACGCGGCGCAGCAGCGCCATCGTCTGGTCGACCAGCGGTGCGCACACGCCGTAGACGTCGTCGATGGGGCAGGAGAAGGGAGGCCGATCGAGCGGGGACAGGTCCACCAGGAAGCGGCGCGTCTGCGGCCCGACGGCCTCCTTGCGGGTGGCGCACTCCTCGGCCAACAGGTCGCGCTGGGCCGGGTCGAGGCCGGGCAGGCCGGCGCCGGCCAGCACGAGCTCGACGATCGCGTCGTCGAAGTCGTCACCGCCGAGGCGCTGGATGCCCTCGCTGACCACCACCTCGTTGGCGTGTCCGGTCATCTTCAGCAGCGACGCGTCGAACGTGCCGCCCCCGAGGTCGTAGATGAGCACGTATTCGCGTTTGGCGGTGATGGTCGAGCGGTACCGGTGGGCGTATTCCAGGCTGGCGGCCGACGGTTCGTTGAGCAGCGCGACGACCCGGAAACCGGCGGCCACGTAGGCGTCCAGGGTAAGCAGGCGCTGGGCGCTCGAGGCGTTGGCCGGCACGCTGATCGCGGCCTCGATGGGTTCGCCCGGGGACGGGGTGACGTTCGAGTTGCGCTGCAGATCGGTTTTCAGCTGAGACAGGAAGCCGGTGAGCAGGTCGGCCAGCCGATAGGCGCGCCCGGCCAGGCTGACTTCGGTCTGCGGTCCGGCGTCGTTGAGCAGGCGCTTGAACGAGCGCAGCACCGACCATGCCGGGTCGTGGCGAACGGCGGCCGCGTCCGGGCCGAAGCGCAACTGCCCGGCGGCGTTGGCGGCGATCAGCGACGGCCACGCATCGTCGCCCTCGAAGGAGACGACGGGATAGTTGCCGCGATCGACGGCCGCGACGACGGTGTGGGTGGTGCCGAAGTCGATACCGACTCTCATCGCGCAAGTTTAGGACCGCGACGCGGGCTTGGGCACAACCTTTTTGCCCGGCGTGCCGTCCGCGTTGGAGTCAGTCCTCGAAATGGCGCTCGTAGTCGTTGCGCTCGAGCCACCACTGCAGGTTGTAGGTCCCCATCGCCAGCAGCACCATCAACCCGGCGCAGACGACGCTGATGGTTGCGTTCACAGCCGGTCCATCGCGCGTGCCATGCGGGCGTCCTCGATGTAGCCGTAGTACCTCGGGGGGTGGGGATGGCGCGGCGTGTTCGCGTTCGCGGCCATCCGCCGCAGCGCGGCGCCGATGCGGCGGGCGAGGGGGGCACGACGCGCCCCCTGGACAACGGCGGCGCCGAAGAGCACCTGCTGGGTGGTGATCAGTACCTCGGCGGGGGCCGCCTCGACCGAGGGCGCCGCCGAGGACGGTGGTGCGGTGGGCTTGTTGACGGTATCGGGCGGGGTACGGAGTCCCGTTGACGTGACCAGCATTTCGTTCACCTTCTTCGCGCTGCGGCCGCGTTGACCAGGTAGTTCGGCCGCTGATGCGGTTAACGTACGGTCGGTGCCCACCAGTACGCACGCGTAGTCGACTACCTATCTGTGCGCGACTCGCTCCCGCGCTTCGGCAGCTCGTCCCATTGCCGCTGTAATTCGCGCTCGGCGGCGGTGGGGATCAGACCCGAGGGGGCGAAGAACTTCGAGGGCACCGGGTCGTCCTCGGTCAGCGGCCGGCCGGGCCCGCGGATCGCCCCGAGAGCGACGACGGCCCCGGCGATCACGACGATGACGACGGCCACCGCGAACAGGATGGACAGCGAGCCTTGGATGAAGGTGTTGCGGATGACGTCGTCGAGCTGGTGCGCGTTCTTGGCCGAACCGAACACCGTCTTGCCCGCCTGCCTGGCCGCCAGGTACGCCGAGTGCTGCGTCCAGTAGCCGACGGCCGGGTCGGGAGAGAAGATCTTCTGCCACGACGCCGTCAGCGTGACCGCGAGATCCCACAGCAACGGGATACCGGGGATCCACACCCACTTCAGCAGGCCCTTCTTGATGACGATGACCGTGATGACGGTCAGCGCGATCGCGGCGAGCAACTGATTGGCGATGCCGAACAGCGGAAACAGCGTGTTGATGCCGCCCAGCGGGTCGGTCACCCCCATCAGCAGGATGCTGCCCCAGGCCGCGGCCACAGCCAGGCTGCACAGCCACACGCCCGGGCGCCAGCTCGGGTTGCGCAGCTTGGTCAGGGGTCCGCCGAGGTTTCCGAGGGTGTCGGAGAGCATGAAGCGGGCGACGCGGGTGCCGGCGTCGACGGCGGTGAGGATGAACAGCGCCTCGAACATGATCGCGAAGTGGTACCAGAACGCCTTGAGGCCGGCACCGCCGAACACCCGGTAGAGCACCTCGGACATGCCGACCGCCAGCGTCGGCGCCCCGCCGGTGCGCGACACGATCGACTTCTCGCCCACCCCGGCGGCGGCTGCGGTGAGCTGGTCCGCGGTCGCCGGGGCGCCGCGCAACCCGAGGCCGTTGACGTAGTGCGCGGCGGTGGCCGCGGTGCCGCCGGTCTGCGCGGCCGGCGCGTTGAGCGCGAAGTACACGTGCTGGTCCAGGACCGCCGCGCTGATCAGCGCCATGACCGCGACGAACGATTCGGTCAGCATGCCGCCGTAACCGATCAGCCGCATTTGGCTTTCCTTCTCCAGCAGCTTGGGCGTGGTCCCCGACGAGATCAAAGCGTGAAATCCGGACAGCGCCCCACAGGCGATGGTGATGAACAGGAACGGGAACAGCGCGCCGGGGAACACCGGCCCGTCGCCGCGGGACGCGAACTGCGACACCGCGGGCGCCTGCATGACCGGGCGGGCGATGCAGATGCCGACCGCGAGCAGCGCGATGGCGCCGACCTTCATGAACGTCGACAGGTAGTCGCGCGGGGCGAGCAGCAACCACACCGGCAGCACCGACGCGACGAACCCGTAGCCGATGATCAGCCAGGACACCGTGACCGCCGACAGGTTCAACCACGATGCACCCCAAGGGGTTTCGCCGATCCAGGCGCCGCCGGCCACGGCCAGCAGCAGCAGCGCCACACCGATGAGCGAAACCTCGGCGACCCGGCCGGGGCGCAGGAACCGCAGGTAGCAGCCCATGAACACGGCGATGGGAACGGTCATGGCGATGGAGAACACGCCCCAGGGGCTCTGGGCCAGCCCCCGCACCACCACCAGCGCGAGCACCGCGATGATGATCACCATGATGACGAACGCGCCGAGCAGCGCGGCCACCCCGCCGGTGGCGCCGAGTTCGTCGCGGGCCATCTGTCCCAGCGAGCGCCCGCGCCGCCGGGCGGAGATCCACAACACCAGGTAGTCCTGCACCGCGCCGGCGAACACCGCGCCGATGACGATCCAGATGCTGCACGGCAGGTAGCCCATCTGGGTGGCCAGCACCGGGCCGACGAGCGGTCCGGCCCCCGCGATGGCCGCGAAGTGGTGGCCGAACAACACCCGGCGATCCGTCGGCACGTAATCGGTGCCGTCATCGAGAACCTCGGCCGGCGTGGCGTGGTCGTCGCGCGGGCGGACGATCTTCATCTCGATCAGGCGGGCGTAGAACCGGAACCCGATGAGGTAGGTGCAGATCGCCGCGACCACGAACCACACCGCGTTGACCGTCTCGCCTCGCGTGAAGGCGATGATCGCCCAGGCGACCGCGCCGAGCACCGCGATGATCGCGAACACGATCTTGTGCCGCGCGGTGATGGGGGAGCGGTCGACGATGGCGACGGGTGGCAGGTCTGCGCCGGTGTGGATGTAGCTGACGTCGCTGTCGTGCCCTGTGATCGCCACGGACGGAAACCCTACGCGCGCAAAACGAACTGCGCCTGTCGGAAAGCGGCTCGTTCAGTACAGCGCGCGCACGGCGTCGATGGTGTCGGCCTCGGCGGGGCTTTTGTCGTCGCGATAGCGCACCACGCGGGCGAACCGCAGCGCCAGGCCGCCGGGGTAGCGCGACGACTTCTGCACGCCGTCCAGGGCGATCTCGACGACCTGCTCGGGCCGGACCTCGACGACGTAACCGTCCGTACCGTCGATGGCCAGTTCGCTGAACCGGGCGGTCTGCCACTCCAGCATGGCGTCGGTCATGCCCTTGAAAGTCTTTCCCACCATGATGAATTCGCCGCTGCCCGGATCGCGGGCGCCCAGGTGGATGTTGGAGAGTTTGCCGCGGCGGCGCCCCGAGCCCCACTCCACCGCGAGCACCACCAGATCCAGCGTGTGCACCGGCTTGACCTTCAGCCAGCCGGCGCCGCGGCGCCCCGCCTGATACGGCGCGTCGGGCGCCTTGGCCATCACGCCCTCGTGCCCGGCGGCCAGCGTCGCGTCCAGGAAGGCGCCCGCCGCCGCGGGGTCGGCGGTGAGCAGCCGGTCGACCCGCTGCGCCGGTGGCACCAACGCGTCCAGGGCGGCCAGCCGGTCGGCGGTCGGGGCGTCGAGCAGGTCGACGCCGTCGCGATGCAGGACGTCGAAGAAGAACACCGAAAGTCGTTGTGCGGCAAGGGCTGCGGCGATGTCGACGGAGCGGCCGAAGCGGGAGGCGGTGACCTGGAAGCGCTGCGGTGAGTTGTCGGGCCGCAGCGCGATCGCCTCGGCGTCGGCGATCAGGCGATCGACCGGCAGTGCCAGCGTGGCCTCCACCACCTCGGGCAGCCGGGCGGTGACGTCGTCCAGGCTCCTGGTGTAGACGGTGACCTCGTCACCGGCGCGGTGGATCTGTACCCGCGCCCCGTCCAGCTTGGCTTCGAAAATGGTTGGGCCGCCGTGGCGTTCGATCGCGTCGGCTACGCTCGTCGCGGTCTGCGCCAGCATCGGGCCGACCGGGCGGCCGACCCGCAGGGTGAACTGGTCCAGCGCCGCGGGTGCACCGGACAGGGCGGCCGCCGCCACCGCAGGCAGGTCGCCGCCCAGCATCGCGGCGCGCTGCACCGCGGCGGCCGGCAGGCCCGCGGCCTTGGCGACCGCGTCGGCCATGATCCCGGCCAGCGCGCCCTGGCGCAGCTCGCCGCCGAGCAGCCGCAGCAGGAAGGCCTGCTCGGTGTCGGTGGCGGCGGCGAACAACGCGTTCAGCAGGGCGGCGCGCCGGGCCTGCGCGCCCTTGCCGGACACGGCGCCGATGTGGGAGAAGGTGGCGTCGACCCCGCCGACGGTCAGCGAGGCGTGCGGGGCCGCGGGCGGGCGCGAGCGCAGCGCCGCCCAGCCCACGCCGATCTGGCGTTGCCGCAACTCGCCGGACAGCCACGACACGATGACGGCGACCAGCGCGCCATCCGGCGCGGCGCGGCGCAGCAGGTCGGCGATGTGGGCGACTTTGGTCAGCCGCGACGACGTGCTCGAGACGTCGGATGACGTCGCGGCCACGTCGAGAAGGAGCACGGTTGCCAGCTTGGCACGGCTCGGTGACAGGCCTGGAGTGCGGACACGCTAGCGTGCCTACGTAACGTTACAGATTGCACAGGATCTGACAACCCAAGAAGGAGACGTCCGGATGGAGATCAACGGGAAGAAGGTCGTCGTCATCGGCGGCGCATCGGGAATGGGGCGTGCCAGCGCCGAGCTGCTGCATGAACGCGGCGCGGATGTCGCCATCCTCGATCGCGAGGGCTCCGACGGCAAGACGGTCGCCGAGGGCGTCGGCGGTACCTTCTATCCCGTCGACGTCACCGACTTCACCGGCACCGAGGAGACGCTGCAGGCCGCGGTCGACAAGCTCGGCGGATTGCACGTCGTGATCACCACCGCGGGCGGCGGCATCGCCAAGCGGACGCTGACCAAGTCCGGTCCGCACGACCTCGAATCCTTCCAGTCCGTGATCGACCTCAACCTGATCGCCACGTTCAACATCAGCCGGCTGGCCGCCGCGCACATGGCCAAGAACGAGCCCGAGGACCCCGACACCGGTGAGCGCGGCGTCATCATCAACACCGCCTCCATCGCGGCCTACGAGGGCCAGATCGGCCAGGTCGCCTACACCGCCGCCAAGGCGGGCATCGCCGGCATGTGCCTGACCATGGCCCGCGACCTGGGCTCGGTGGGCATCCGGGTGCTGGCCATCGCCCCGAGCCTGTTCGCGACCGGTCTGACGCAGGGCATTCCGGACGAGTTCGCCACGCAGCTCACCAAGGACGCGGCGTTCCCCAAGCGCCTCGGCCGTCCCGAGGAGTACGCGAAGCTGGCCGCCGCCATCGTGGACAACCCGATGCTCAACGGACAGTGCCTGCGCCTGGACGCCGGGCAGCGGTTCGCACCCAAGTAACCCCCCGTCGGGGCCCTCCCCGCATTAAGTACACTCTTTAGGCAGCCGCCCCGCTTCCCCTCGAAGCGGGGCAGGCCACCCAGCTTCTGGGGCGATCACACCCGGCCGGCATGCTGCGCGAGGAGGGCCCTGATGGGTATCGCAATAACCGACGACCATCGTGAACTGGCCGAGGTGGCCCGCGGGTTCTTGACCTCGCAGAAGGCGCGGTGGGCGGCCCGATCGCTGCTCGACGCCTCGGACGAGCCGCGGCCCGGGTTCTGGGCGAACCTGGTCGAGCTGGGGTGGCTCGGCCTGCACGTCGAGGAAGAGTACGGCGGCTCCGGGTACGGGCTGCCCGAACTGGTCGTGGTGATCGAAGAGCTCGGCCGCGCGGTGGCGCCGGGACCGTTCGTGCCCACCGTCATCGCGTCCGCGGTGATCGCCAAAGACGGTACCGCCGAACAGAAGTCGCGGCTGTTGTCCGGCCTGATCGACGGGACGGTCACCGCGGGCATCGGGCCGGACAGCCAGGTGCGGATCAACGACGGCTCGAACGGTCGGACAGCCGACGGTGACGCCGGAATCGTGTTGGGCGCCGGGCTGGCCGACCTGTTGCTGATCGCCGCGGGCGACGACGTGCTGGTGCTCGAGCGCGGCCGCGACGGTGTCTCGGTCGAGGTGCCGGAGAACTTCGATCCGACGCGGCGATCCGGACGCGTCCGCCTGCGCGACGTGCGCGTCGGCGACGACGACATCCTGACGGGGGCAAGGCAATCGGCGCTGGCCCGCGCCCGCACCCTGCTGGCCGCCGAGGCCGTGGGTGGGGCATCGGACTGCGTCGACGCCGCCGTCGACTACGCCAAGGTGCGCCAGCAATTCGGACGCACCATCGCCACCTTCCAAGCGGTCAAGCATCACTGCGCCAACATGCTGGTCGGTGCGGAATCCGGGATCGCCGCCGTCTGGGACGCCGCCCGGGCGGCATCCGAGGACTTATCCGAGGACGAAGCGCAGTTCCGCCTGATCGCCGCGGTGGCCGCGACGCTGGCCTTTCCCGCCTACGTCCGCAACGCCGAACTCAACATCCAGGTGCACGGCGGCATCGGCTTCACCTGGGAACACGACGCGCATCTGCATCTGCGCCGGGCGGTGGTGAGCGCGGCGCTGTTCGGCGGTGACGCGCCCGCGGCCGACGTGTTCGAGCGCACCGCCGCCGGCGCTGTCCGGGAGAACAGCCTCGACCTGCCGCCCGAAGCCGAGGAATTGCGCGCCGGCATCCGCGCCGACGCCGCCGAGATCGCCGGGCTGAGCAAGGAGGCCCAGCGCGACAAGCTGATCGAGACCGGCTACGTGATGCCGCACTGGCCCAAGCCGTGGGGACGTGCGGCCGACGCGGTCGCGCAGCTGGTGATCGAGGAGGAGTTCCGCGCGGCCGGCATCAAGCGTCCCGACTACGGGATCACCGGTTGGGTGATCCTGACCCTGATCCAGCACGGAACGCCATGGCAGATCGAAAGATTCGTGGAGAAGGCGCTGCGCAAGGACGAGATCTGGTGCCAGCTGTTCTCCGAACCCGACGCCGGCTCGGACGCCGCGTCCATCAAGACGCGGGCCACCCGGGTGGACGGCGGCTGGAAGATCAACGGCCAGAAGGTGTGGACCAGCGGGGCGCACTACTGTGCGCGCGGCCTGGCCACGGTGCGCACCGACCCCGACGCCCCGAAGCACGCCGGCATCACCACGGTGATCGTGGACATGAAGGCGCCCGAGGTCGAGGTGCGGCCGCTGCGCCAGATCACCGGCGGTTCGGACTTCAACGAGGTCTTCTTCAACGACCTGTTCGTCCCCGACGAAGACGTCGTCGGGACGCCCAACTCCGGATGGACCGTCGCGCGGGCGACGCTGGGCAACGAGCGAGTCAGCATCGGCGGCAGCGGATCGTTCTATGAGGGGCTGGCCGACCAACTGGTGCAGCTGACCGAGCAGCGCCCGGATCGGTTGGCGGGCGGGCGGATTCGGGTCGGCTCGTACCTCGCCGAGGAAACCGCGTTGCGGCTGCTGAACCTGCGGCGCGCCGCGCGCAGCGTGGAAGGCGCGGGCCCCGGACCGGAAGGCAACGTCACCAAGCTGAAGCTGGCCGAGCACATGGTGGAAGGCGCCGCGATCATGGCGGCGCTGCTGGGTCCCGAGGTCGCCGTGACCGACGGTCCCGGCGCCCTGGCCGGCCGGCTGATGATGGGAGCCCGCGGCATGGCGATCGCGGGCGGCACGTCGGAGGTGACGCGCAATCAGATCGCCGAGCGGATCCTCGGCATGCCCCGCGACCCGCTGATCAACTAGGGGTCACGCCGGCGCGAACTGCGCCGCGCCACCGCTGCCACGCTTTGGCCGCAGGTCGACGGGCATGCCGCAGATCACCGAATCCGGTTCGCAGTCAACGATATTGGCGGCGACCCGCAGACCGCTCTGTTCGGCGAGCTCGACGATGGCGATGACGTAGGGGGTGGGGATCTCCGGGTTGTAGGGGTGATGGTTGACCGTGTAGGTGAACACGGTGCCCCGCCCGGAAACCGGCCGCGCCTGCAGCGAACCCCCGCACTCGCGGCATACGCCGCTGCCTGGATGCACCCAGCGCGCACAGTCGTCGCAGTACTCGATGAGCAGCGGCCCGTCTGACACGACGAATACAGTACACTCTATTGATTCGATGCGGTGTGGTCTGACGGGCGGTGTGCATGACGCATTTCGAGAAAGACGCGATCCTGTCCGGCATCGGGATCTCCCGGATCGGCCGCCGCACCGGTATCCCCGGTCTGGACTTGACCATGGAGGCGGTGCGCGCCGCCATCGAGGACGCCGGACTTGCGGCGACCGACATCGACGGCATCGCGACCCTCGGCGACACGCCCGCCGCGGACGTCAACGCCCAGCTGCACATCGACGCCGCGGACTGCGGTGCGGGCTTCGGCACCGGCGGGCTGCTCTCGCCGGTGATGTCGGCCTGCCGCGCGGTGGCCGAACGCCGGGCCCGCCACGTCGTCGTGTACCGGACGATACAAATGCTCGGCGGCACGGTGCCGGTCAAGCAGGAGGAGAACGCCGCGGCCCCGCCGCTGGCGCGGATGTTCGAAACCCCCGAGGGCGAGCCGAAGCCGGCCGTCGGTGCGATGGACGACGTCAACGATCTGGTTGCCGCGCATGCCTATTCGGCCGCCAACTGGCTGGCGCTCAACTGCCGCCGTCACATGGAGCTGTACGGGACCACCAAAGAACAGCTGGGCTGGATCGCGCTCAACGGCAGGCGCAACGCCGCGTTGAATTCCCGTGCGGTGTACCGGGATCCGATGACGATGGCCGACTACCTGGGCGCGCGATTGGTGTCCACCCCACTCGGGCTGCTGGACTGTGACGTCCCGATCGACGGCTCGATCGCGGTGGTGGTGTCGCACGCGGAGTACGCCGCCGACTGTCCGCACCGCGCGGTGAAGGTGGAGGCGATCGGCGGGTCCGACGGCGCCGGTGGCTGGTTTCACCGCGCCGACTACCCCAAGATGGCGATGTCGGATGCCGCGGCCCAGATGTGGTCGCGCACGACGTTGACACCCGCCGACCTCCAGGTCGCCCAGCTCTACGACGGATTCACCTACCTCACCCTGGCCTGGCTGGAAGCGCTCGGCATCTGCGGTGACGGCGAGGGTGGCCCGTTCGTCGAGGGTGGGGAGCGGATCGCCCGGGACGGGCAGTTGCCGCTGAACACCTACGGCGGCCAACTTTCGGCCGGCCGCATGCACGGCTACTGGGCGCTGCACGAAGGGTGTCTGCAGTTGCGCGGCGACGCGGGGGAGCGGCAGGTCGCCCGCCGCCCCGAGGTGGGCGTGGTCTCCGTCGGCGGTGGGCCCGTCGCCGGGTGCATGCTGCTGACCTGTTGAGCGCGAGCGTGATCGAGCCCGGATGACTGAGGAGCCCGCGACCGGCCAGGCGAACAAACTCGCTTCGCTGGTGGCCCGCGACATCGAGGCCGACATCGTCCGCCGCGGCTGGGCGGTCGGCGAATCGCTGGGATCCGAACACGCCCTGCAGCAGCGCTTCGGGGTGAGCCGGTCGGTGCTGCGCGAGGCCGTGCGGCTGGTCGAACACCATCAGGTCGCGCGGATGCGCCGCGGACCCAATGGCGGCCTGTACATCTGCGAGCCCGACGCGGGACCGGCCACCCGCGCGGTCGTCATCTATCTCGAATACCTCGGCACGACGCTGGGCGACTTGCTCAATGCGCGTCTCGTGCTCGAGCCGTTGGCGGCCTCGCTCGCCGCCGAGCGCATCGACGAGGCCGGGATCGCGCGGCTGCGTGCGGTGCTGCACGCCGAGCAGCAGTGGCGGCCCGGCTTACCGGCGCCGCGCGACGAGTTCCACATCGCGCTGGCCGAGCAATCCAAAAACCCGGTGCTGCAACTGTTTATCGACGTCCTGATGCGGCTCACCACCCGCTACGCCCTGGCGTCGCGAACGGATTCGGCAACCGAGGCCAGCGAGGCGGTCGACCATCTGCACGCCCACCACTCCGCGATCGTCGCCGCCGTCACCGCCGGGGATTCGGCGCGCGCCAAGACGCTGTCGGAGCGACACGTCGAGGCCGTGACCGGCTGGCTGCAGCGGCATCACGCCGGCGACGGCGGCCCGGGGCGTGCGACGCGCCGGCGACTCGATTCTGAGGCGCCCCGGGGCAAACTGGCCGAGTTGCTCGCGGCCACCATCGGTGACGACATCGCCGCCAGCGGTTGGCAGGTGGGTTCGGTCTTCGGCACCGAGACGGCTCTGCTGGAGCGCTACCGGGTGAGCCGCGCGGTGCTGCGCGAAGCGGTACGGCTGCTCGAATACCACTCGATAGCCCACATGCGCCGCGGCCCCGGCGGCGGGCTCGTCGTCGCCGAACCCGCCGCACAGGCCAGCATCGACACGATCGCGCTGTACCTGCAATACCGCGATCCGAGCCGCGAAGACCTGCGCTGCGTCCGCGACGCCGTCGAGATCGACAACGTCACCAAGGTCGTCAAGCGGCTCGGCGAATCCGACGTCGCGGCGTTTCTGGCCACCCACCGGCACGGGTTGCCGGACAACTCCCGACAGACGGCCGACGAGGTGCGCCGGGCGATCGCGGAGGAGTTCGACTTCCACGTCGGCCTCGCGCAACTCGCCGGCAACGCAATGCTGGATCTGTTCCTGCGGATCATCGTCGAGTTGTTCCGGCGGCACTGGTCGAGCACCGGACAGGCGCTGCCGACCTGGTCCGACGTGCTCGCCGTGCACCACGCCCACCTGCGGATCGTCGAGGCGGTCGAGGCCGCCGACGACAGCGTCGCCTGCTATCGCCTCCGCCGTCATCTCGACGCCGCCGCCTCCTGGTGGCTGTAGCCGCCGCGGCGGCGGCCGTCGAAACGGCCCCGCCATATGAGGTGAACCTAAATGTGATCCGTTGCGCGGTATAGCGAAGGCCCGACTTGGGTACTGACACGGGGGAAAGGCGTCAGCCGATCCAGCAGGGGGTTGGCGTAAGTGATCGAAAGCGAGAGCGCTGAAGTGACGGCGGGTAACGAAACCAGACAATACGGTTTCGTCCACACCGCAGGGATTTACCACTCTCAGCAGGAGTTTGTGGACTTGGTGGGCCGCTTCGTCGGCGACGGTTTGGCGTTGGACGAGGCGGTGTTGCTTGCCGTGCCGCCCGAGCCGCTCGAGGTGCTGCGCGATGCGTTGTACGGCGGCGACCAGCTGCCCGCCGGCGTGCGCATGGTCGACGTCACCGAGGTGGCACGCAATCCGAGCCGGTTCATGGCGACGGAGGGCGCGTTCATCGACGAGCACCCGGAGCAGCGCGTGCGGATCGTCAGCCAGCTCGCGTGGCCCGGCCGCAGCGATGAGGAGTTCGTCGCCTGTATCGAGCACGAGGCTCTGGTCAACGAGGCCATGGACGGCTACCCGGCGACCAGCCTGTGCCTGTACGACGCCAGCCAGCTCGACGATGAGGTGCTGGCGGACGCGCGCGCGACCCATCCGCTGCTGTGGGAATCCGGTGCGCTGCAGCACAGCCCGGCGTATGCCCCCGGCGACGTCCTGGAACGCTGCAACCGGCCGCTGGCCGCCGGTCCCGGGGCCGTCACGTACATGGTCCGCAAATCGGCGGACCTTCGGCCCGCCCGGTCCTTTGCCGTCGACTACGCGGGCTGGATGGGGCTGTCCCAGGAAAGCATCGAAGATCTGCAACTGGTCGCCACCGAGTTGGCCACCAACAGCCTGATGTACACCGGGGGCGCCTGTCGGTTGGCCTTCTGGAAAGACGACGGCCATCTGGTCTGCGAGGCGCGCGACTCCGGACGACTCGACGACCCGCTGGTGGGCCGCCTGGACCCGGGCCCCTGCGGTCCCGCGAGTCGCGGTCTGTACCTCGTCAACGCCATATCGGATCTGGTGCGCACCCACACCACCCGGACCGGTACGACGATCCAGGCGTATCTGCGGTTCGAGCCCGCCGCAGGACCGGCCGGCTAGCCGTAGGGGTCCAGGCAAAAAGCGACCCGCCGAGACGTCAGTCCCAGCGGGTCGCTCGTTTTTCGGTCAGAGGCACACCACCAAAATGCAGGTGCCTCCGGCAGCCGGGGCTCCGCCGGTGGCACCTCCGGTAGTCGCGGTCTCCAAGCATGCGGTCGGTCCGAACAACAGCACGACAAATCCCGCGGCAGCTGCGGCAACTTTAAAAACCTTTTTCGTCCTCATTGAATTCATATCAGGTCCTTCCATCCAGGGCATACTTGGTCTGTGGGTTGACCAACGAATAGATGCTATAACGATCATTCGGCAGACGTAAAGAAATATTCATTATTGCCGCGGTTCCGCTTGGCGAGTGTCATATCCAATCCAATTGTGTACTGCGGCAACAGCTTCCGAGGGGCCGTTGCCATATGAGACGGCGCGCTTAGACATCGTAAACGGTCGAATGTACCGTTAATGCCGGCATCGATTAAATGGCATAGAGCACATCGTGCATGCGATAGTGAAGTCGCAATTGCGATATCCAGCCCGCGCGAAAAAGGCGAGGCCTATTTAATCCGTCACGCAGAACGGGTAAATCAAACGGCCCACTGGGAACCTCCCGCGCAGGCGGCGGCCTAGTGGGTTGCTTCTAGTAATCGGTCAGGGAAGGGTGATGCCGCCGACCCTGATCGCCCGACGTGACGTAAGGCGGTTATCGCAGGGGGACAACGACTATCCGCTGGGCTGCCAGGGGGACCACCTTCGGCCACCCCGAACCGACGATCTGGATTCGTGGGCGGCGTGGTACGAGCACCCGGTGGAAATGCAGCCAGCCAGCCCAGCGTAAGGCGACGTTCTCGCAGTCCCGCTACAGACAGATAAGGCTGCCGCAGGCCCCAGAACCGCCGATGACGCCATCACCGCCCGCCGCCGTGGTCGCGCACCCGGCCGGCAACACCATCGCCCCAATCACCCCGAGGGCCGCGACGGCAGCTTTGAGGGTTTTCTTGGTGCTCTTCGCCTTCATGATCGTGCCTTCCATGTGAGGGGTAGTTGAACAGCCGTCTAATTGACTGTCGATCGCCGTCATACCCCCTGTTAAACATGGGTAAACCAAACTTTTAGGATTAATTTCTATATTTTTTTGTACGGTTCGTTTGTGGTCGGGCGGGAGTTGCGGGTGCGGCGCCCCGAGGTCTAATGTCAACGCTCGTGCGTCTTTTCGAGCGTTTCGTAGTAGCTAGCACCCGCAGCGGGGTCTGATCCTGACCGACCCCCCGCTGTGGGTCGGAAAGCTACTGCCGTCGGTCGCTCCAGCAGGCCAGCGAAGACCGGCACGATGACTTTTCCCGAGCGCCATCAGCGCCACTCTTTCCACCCCGCCAGCGCGTGGTTCGGCGAACGCTTCGGCGTCGCGTTGCCCCGCGGCCTGCGCGAACAGGCCGACACCATGTCCTGGGAGGGCTTCGTCGCGACCTACGGACGCAACACCGGCCCACTGCGGCTCGGCCACTGGGAAGCCGCCGACGCAGGTCGCGTCGCGACCCGGCTGGGCCCGCAGGCCCGCGACTTCCGGGCGGTGATCGCCGTGGGCGATCGCATCAGCACGCTCACCGCCGCCGCCGGTGGGCCGATCGCGGCGCTGACCGCGATGCTGCATGAGTGCGGGACGACGGTCGAGATCGTCCGATTTCATCAGATGCGGTCGGCGACCGGCATCGCCACGTTCATCCGCGGTGGCGACGGGGCGCGCACCGAATGGGCGATGGGCTGGTCGGACGATGCGACGCAGTCCGCGTTGCGCGCGGTGATCGCTTGCGCCAACCGGCTTTTCGCTCTCGAGTGAGGCGGCCGCTCTCGGCGATCACGGGGCGAGTTTCATGTGCGCTAGCGCCGGTGATAGCGCACATGAAACTCCGTCCCTACCCCGACGGCGGCCACCGCCGCCGGGGGACGCTCTACAGCGGGCGCAGCACAATCGGCATGCCGTCCATCGGAATCGGCATGCCGCCGTAATCCCAGTGCGGCTGGTAGCCGGGCCGGGCCAGCTCCATCCGGTAGCGGCGCAGCAGCCGGTGCACGACGGTCTTGACCTCCAGCTGACCGAACACCATGCCGATGCACTTGTGGGCGCCACCGCCGAACGGCGCGAACGCATACCGGTGCCTCTTGTGCTCCGAGCGCGGTTCGGCGAACCTCTCCGGGTCGAATTTGTCTGGCTCCGTCCACAATTCGGACAGCCGGTGGTTCATGCCGGGCCAGATGGTGATGTTCGTTCCGGCCGGGATGTAGTGTCCCAGCAACTCGGTGTCGCGCACCGCCATCCGCATGTTGAACGGCAGCGGAGTCACCATGCGCAGCGACTCGTTCATGATGAGTTCGAGCGTTTCCAGCTTCTCCAGCGACTCGATGTCCAGCGGCCCGTCGCCGAGGCGGGCCGACTCCTCGCGCGCCCGCTCCTGCCACTGCGGATTGGCCGCCATGTTGTAGACCATCGTGGTGGTCGTCGAGGTGGACGTGTCGTGGGCGGCCATCATCAAGAAGATCATGTGGTTGACGATGTCGGAGTCGGTGAAGCTGTTGCCGTCGTCGTCCTCGGTGTGGCACAGCACCGTGAGCATGTCGTTGCCGGTGGCGTTGCGGCGATCTCGGACCCGCTCAACGAAGTAGTCCTCCAGCAACTTGCGGGCCTTCAGGCCCCGCCACCATTTGAACGGCGGGATCGGCTGGCGGATGATGGCGCCGCCGGCGCGCGTCGTCGTGGTGAACGCCTGATTGACCTTGGTGACCAGGTCGTGGTCGGACCCCGGCTCGTGACCCATGAACACCAGCGACGCGATGTCGAGGGTGAGCTCCTTCATCGCCGGGTGGAACAGGAACCGCGCGTCATTGGTCGGCCAGTTGGCGACGATGTCGGTCGCCACCCGATCGATGTGCTCGACATATCCGGTCAGCCGGCTGCGGGTGAAGGCCTCCTGCATGATCCGGCGGTGGTACATGTGCTCATCGAAGTCGAGCATCATCAGGCCGCGGTTGAAGAACGGCCCGATCACCGGGTGCCAGCCCTTCTGCGAGAAGTCCTTGTTCCTGTTGGAGAAGACGGCCTGGGTGGAGTCGGGTCCCAGCGCGGTGACCGCCGGCATGATCGGCGAGTCCAGATAGATCAGCGGGCCGTGGTTTCGATAGAGGTGCAACGCATAGTCCGGACCGCCGCGGAACAGCTCGATGATGTGGCCGAGGATCGGCAGCCCGGCGTCGCCCAGCACGGGTTTGAGGTCGCTGCCCGCCGGCGGTTCCGCCAGGATCTTGGTCTGCCACTCGTGGGCCAGCAGACGCTTCTCGATCGCCCCCATCCCCGGGATGGTCTGCAGTGTCGGGGTGAACCGGCGCCGCGCCTGATCCAACAGGTACTGCGGGGTGCTGATGGTGGCGGTCATAAACGCTCCTTTGCGTGCCCTCCCGGTGACGGCCGTCACTGATTCATAACCTTCGCTGAAAAACTTGACGGCTGTCAAGTTTGCTTTTCGGGCGGCGTGGTGCAAGGTCAGGGAGTGACCAGCGACCCCGCCACTCCCGAGCCGGGCGCCCGACGGCGTGGCGACAAGCAACGCCAGGCGATCGTGGCTGCGGTGCGTGAATTGCTGCAGGAAAAGCCTTTTGCGGAGCTGTCGGTCAGCACCATCAGCCTGCGGGCCGGGGTGGCCCGGTCCGGCTTCTATTTCTATTTCGACTCCAAATACGCGGTGCTGGCGCAACTGATGGCCGAAGCCACCGAGGAACTCGAAGAGCTCACGCAGTACTTCGCGCCACGCCAGCCGGGGGAGTCGCCCGAGGAGTTCGCCAAGCGGATGGTCGGCAGCGCGGCCGCGGTCTACGCGCACAACGACCCGCTGATGACCGCCTGCAACGAGGCCCGCCACACCGACGTCGAGATCCGCGACCTGCTGGACCAGCAGTTCGAGGTGGTGTTGGGCCAGATCGTCGCGATTGTGGAGGCCGAGATGAAGGCCGGAACCGCCAATCCGATCAGCGACGACCTGCCGACCCTGATCCGCACCCTGGCCGGCACCACCGCGCTGATGTTGACCGGCGACCCGGTGCTGGCCGGAGCCGACAGCGATCGGGACCGGCGGGTGCGCGTGCTCGAGCGGCTGTGGTTGCACGCGCTGTGGGCGGGCCGTCCCTAGCGCGGTGGTACCGCCGGTATCGTCACCGCCATGGCGCAGAGGGGATCCGGGCGGTCTTTCGCGGGGAAGCGGTGCCTGGTCACCGGTGCGGCCAGCGGCATCGGGCGTGCCACGGCGTTACGGCTGGCCGCGCAGGGCGCCGAACTTTATCTGACCGACCGGGATCGCGACGGCCTGGAGCAGACGGTCGCCGACGCGCGCGCACTGGGCGCTCAGGTCCCCGAGCATCGGGCCCTGGACATCGCCGACTACCAGCAGGTGGCGGCGTTCGCCGCCGACATCCACGCCGCACATCCCAGCATGGACGTCGTGCTGAACATCGCCGGCGTCTCGGCGTGGGGCACGGTCGACCGGCTCACCCACGAGCAGTGGAGCAAGATGATCGCCATCAACCTGATGGGCCCGATCCACGTCATCGAGACGTTCGTCCCGCCGATGGTGGCGGCCAAGCGCGGCGGGCATCTGGTCAACGTGTCCTCGGCGGCCGGGCTGGTGGCCCTGCCCTGGCATGCCGCCTACAGCGCCAGCAAGTACGGGCTGCGCGGCCTGTCGGAGGTGCTGCGCTTCGACCTGGCCCGCCACCGGATAGGCGTGTCGGTGGTGGTGCCCGGCGCGGTGAACACCCCGCTGGTGAACACCGTGGAGATCGCGGGCGTGGACCGCGAAGACCCCAACGTCGCGCGGTGGGTGCGCCGATTCGCCGGCCATGCCGTGTCGCCGGAGAAGGCCGCCGACAAGATCCTGGCCGGGGTGGCCAAGAACCGATACCTGATCTACACCTCGGCCGACATCCGCGCGTTCTACGCCTTCAAAAGGCTTGCGTGGTGGCCCTATAGCGTGGCGATGCGCCAGGTGAACGTGATCTTCACCAAGGCGCTGCGGCCCGGCCCGCCGCTAGTCCGGCATGACCAGCTCGAGGCGCACCCCCAGCAAGCGGACCGGCCGGTCGAGCTCGAATAGGTCGAGCACCCGCAGGGCCGCGGCCACGATGACGTCGCGGTCGGTGCTGGGCGCGGCGAGCTTGCGAATCTTGGTGCGCGTGTAGAAGGTCGCGGTCCGTACGGTGACCGCCACCCGGGTCACGACCCGGCCCGCCGCCAGCACGTCCGTCAGCGCCTGTTCGGCCAAATCCGTTACGGCCGTGTCCATTTCGGAGCGATCGGTGAGATCGCGCGGGAAGGTGACGACGTGGCTGCGCGAGCGCGGCACCCACGGCTCGGCGCTGACGTGGCTGTCGCCACCGCCCTTGGCCAACAGCAGCAGCCACAGCCCGGTGCGCGGGCCGAACGTCGCCGTCAGCAGCTCGGCGTCGCAGTGGGCCAGTTGCCGGACCGTCGTGATGTCAAGTTCGGCAAGCTTTTTCGCCGTCTTGGGGCCCACGCCCCATAGCGCGTCGACGGGGCGCTCGGCCATCACCGGCAGCCAGTTCGCATCGGTCAGCACAAAAATGCCGCCCGGTTTCGCGAATCCGGTGGCGACCTTGGCGCGCTGCTTATTGTCGCTGATGCCGACCGAGCAGGACAGCCCGGTTTCCGAGGAGATGACGCTGCGGATCTGCTCGGCGACCTCGGCGGGGTCCTGTGCCGTCACCGCGACATAGGCCTCGTCCCAGCCCCACACTTCGACCGGATGGCCCAGATCGCGCAGCACCCCCATCACCTGATCGGAGGCCGCGTCGTAGGCGGCCGGATCCGAGGGTAGGAAGGTGGCCTCGGGGCAGCGGCGGGCGGCCACGCGCAGCGGCATGCCCGCCCGCACACCGAACTCCCGGGCCTCGTACGAGGCGCAGGTGACGACCTTGCGCGGTTCGTTCGGGTCGCCGCTGCCGCCGACGATGACCGGCAGCCCGGCCAATTCGGGGTGGCGGCGCAACTCGACCGAGGCCAGGAACTGATCGAGGTCGACGTGCAGGACCCAATCCGTGGCGTTCACCGCCCGCACAGCTTGCGTGCCAGGCTCTCCCACGCGTCGCCCAACGTCGCCAGCGTGTGACCGCCCTCGGCCAGTTGATGTTCGACGTAATCGACGTCCAGCAGCGCGAGCAATGCGTCGGTCTGGGCATCGAGGTCGCCGGTGGAATCGGCCGCCTTGAGCAGCATCCGCACGTGCGTGCGTAACACCATCGCCGGTGCGTTGTGCCGGTTCTGCGGGTCGCGATTGGCGGCGGACAGCAGTTCGCAGTGGTCGTGAGCGAAACGGATCCGCTCGCGGCCGAACGCGACCAGCCGGTCCGCCGGGGGCGCGCCGGGGCCCAGGGGCGGCGGACCGAACAGGAACGCCTGCTGAACGGCCTGTTCGTCCTCGTCGAGCAGCACCATCATCAGACCGGCCCGGCTGCCGAAGCGGCGGAACAGCGTGCCCTTGCCCACCCCGGCGGCCGCGGCGATGTCGTCGGTGGTGACGGCGTCGGCGCCGCGCTCGGCGACCAGGTTTCGGGCAGCCTTGAGGAGCAGGGCGCGGTTGCGCGCCGCGTCGCCCCGTTCCTGGTGCACCACCTGGGGCGCGCACACGTGCAACTCACCGGACCGCTCGCTCACCCCTGCACTTTAACGCCGCCGGAATAAAGTGGACTACAGTCCGGTTAGGCAGTGCGAGGATGTACGCAACGATCGAAGGGAACCTGGGAACAGTGGCAATCAAAATCTTGGCGTTAGTGGGAAGCCTGCGGGCCGCGTCGATCAACCGCCAGATCGCCGAACTGGCGCGGGAGGTCGCCGCCGACGACGTGACCGTCACGATCTTCGAAGGCCTCGCGGAACTGCCCTTCTATAACGAAGAGATCGACGACGCGATGAACACCGGCGCGCCGCCGCTGGCCCCGGTGACCGCGCTGCGCGCCGCGGCCGCCGATGCCGACGCCGCCCTGGTGGTGACTCCCGAGTACAACGGCAGCTACCCGGCCGTCGTCAAGAACGCGATCGACTGGCTGTCGCGCCCGTTCGGCGACGGCGCGCTGAAAGGCAAGCCCCTGGCGGTCATCGGGGGATCCTTCGGCCAGTACGGCGGGGTGTGGGCGCACGACGACACCCGCAAGTCCTTCGGCATCGCCGGCGCACGGGTGGTCGAGGCGATCAAACTGTCGGTGCCGTTCAAGACCTTGGCGGGCAAGGCGCCCGGCGAGCACCCCGAGGTGACGGCGAACGTGCGCGACGTGGTCGGCAAGCTGGCCGCCGAAGTCGACTGATTGGCAGAAGTCAACAAGCCGCTCGCCGGGCGACCAGCGCGGTTGCCCTAACCGAATAGCAGAAGCCGCCAGGTCCGCCTGGCGGCTTTGCTGGCTGCGGATGGGTTCGTCGCCGCCGGCGGTGTTGTCGGTGGCCGCTGCTATACCAATCCCTATCGGAACCCCCGCCCCGGCGTGTGATCTGCGACACGCCGAGCGGGTGTCCGGATTTTTCCGCGACAAGGCTCACGACCAGGGAATTTCAAAATTGTTATTCCGAACATCTTGTATCTCGACAACTTGTCACCCACTAGGTGTAGTGTTTCGAGCACCGGCAGATCCCCGGGCCGCCGAGCCAGCCAGGCTCGGCGAACCCCCCGAAATCGGCACCCACAGGTCGTTCGACCTCGCCCGCCGTACGACGGGAATCAGGGGGCCTGGCGGATCGCTGAACCTAGCAAAGACGCAGTCCAAAAGTAGTTGCCAGTCCATTGGGTCCCCCTCTTCCGCAAAGGAGCGGCATTCTATGAGCATCACCGTGTACACCAAGCCGGCATGCGTGCAGTGCAGCGCCACCTACAAGGCGCTCGACAAGCAGGGCATCGCCTACGAGAAGGTCGACATCTCGCTGGACGCCGAGGCGCGTGACTACGTGATGGCCCTGGGATACCTGCAGGCTCCCGTCGTGGTGGCCGGCAACGACCACTGGTCGGGTTTCCGACCGGACCGCATCAAGGCGCTATCGGCGGCGGAACTGAGCGCGTAAGGCAAGACGTCAGGTAAGGAGGTTGCGGTGCCATGGACGGCAGGGGGCGCAACCCAGGTTGGACGAGTGGCGACCCGCTGCGCGCGGCTCGGGACCTGGTTGCCGCGTCCGCGGCATCGCCACTGGTCTATTTCTCCTCGGTGTCGGAGAACACCCACCGCTTCGTCGAGAAGCTGGGGATCCCCGCCACGCGGATTCCGCTGCACGGCCGCATCGAGGTAGACCAGCCCTACGTCCTCGTCCTGCCCACCTACGGCGGCGGCCGGGCCACCCCGGACCTCAACGCCGGCGGTTACGTGCCCAAGCAGGTCATCGCCTTTTTGAACAATGAGCACAACCGGTCGTTGATCCGCGGCGTCATCGCCGCGGGCAACAACAACTTCGGTGCCGAATTCGCCTACGCGGGCAACGTGATCTCGCGCAAGTGCGGCGTTCCGTACCTCTACCGCTTCGAACTCATGGGAACCCAGGACGACGTGGATGCCGTCCGCGCGGGCTTAGCCAATTTTTGGAAGGAACAGACGTGCCACCAACCGTCGCTGCAGAGCCTGTAACCACCGGAGCCCACGCGTTGCCGGGGGAGACGGATTACCACGCGCTCAACGCGATGCTGAATCTGTACGACGCGGACGGCAAGATTCAGTTCGACAAGGACCGCGAGGCCGCGCATCAGTACTTCCTGCAGCACGTCAACCAGAACACGGTGTTCTTCCACAATCAGGACGAGAAGCTTGACTACCTGATCAAGGAGAACTATTACGAGCGCGCGGTTCTCGACCAGTACAGCCGCAATTTCGTCAAGACGCTGCTGGACCGGGCCTACGCCAAGAAGTTCCGGTTCCCGACGTTTCTGGGCGCGTTCAAGTACTACACCTCCTACACGCTGAAGACGTTCGACGGGAAGCGCTACCTGGAGCGCTTCGAGGACCGCGTGGTCATGGTGGCGCTGACGCTGGCCGCCGGCGACACCGTGCTGGCCGAAAAGCTGGTCGACGAGATCATCGACGGGCGATTCCAGCCGGCCACCCCGACGTTTCTGAACTCGGGCAAAAAGCAGCGTGGCGAGCCGGTGAGCTGCTTTCTGCTGCGCATCGAGGACAACATGGAGTCGATCGGGCGATCGATCAACTCCGCGCTGCAGCTGTCCAAGCGTGGCGGGGGAGTTGCGTTGCTGCTGAGCAACATTCGCGAGCACGGCGCCCCGATCAAGAACATCGAGAACCAGTCCTCTGGCGTCATCCCGATCATGAAGTTGCTCGAGGACTCCTTCTCCTACGCCAACCAGCTCGGCGCGCGGCAGGGCGCCGGCGCGGTGTACCTGCATGCGCATCACCCGGACATCTACCGGTTCCTGGACACCAAGCGCGAGAACGCCGACGAGAAGATCCGCATCAAGACGCTGAGCCTGGGCGTGGTGATTCCCGACATCACCTTCGAGCTGGCCAAGAAGAACGAGGACATGTACCTGTTCTCGCCGTACGACGTCGAGCGGGTCTACGGCCTGCCGTTCGCCGACATCTCGGTGACCGAGAAGTACTACGAGATGGTCGACGACGCCCGCATCCGCAAGACCAAGATCAAGGCCCGGGAGTTCTTCCAGACGCTGGCCGAGCTGCAGTTCGAATCCGGCTACCCCTACATCATGTTCGAGGACACGGTGAACCGGGCCAACCCGATCGATGGCAAGATCACCCACTCGAACCTGTGCTCGGAGATCCTGCAGGTCTCCACGCCGTCGGTGTTCAACGATGACTTGTCGTATGCCAAAGTGGGCAAGGACATTTCGTGCAACCTGGGGTCGCTGAACATCGCCAAGACGATGGACTCGCCCGACTTCGCGCAGACCATCGAGGTCGCGATCCGGGCGCTGACGGCGGTGAGCGATCAGACCCACATCACCTCGGTGCCCTCAATCGAGCAGGGCAACAACGAGTCCCACGCGATCGGCCTCGGCCAGATGAACCTGCACGGTTACCTGGCCCGCGAGCGCATCCACTATGGCTCCGAAGAAGGCATCGACTTCACCAACATCTACTTCTACACCGTGCTCTACCACGCACTGCGCGCCTCGAACCGCATCGCGATCGAGCGGGGCAGCAAGTTCGGCGGCTTCGAGAAGTCGAAGTACGCCTCGGGTGAGTTCTTCGACAAGTACACCGAGCGGGTGTGGGAACCGGCCACCCCGCGGGTGCGCGAGATCTTCGCCGAGGCGGGCGTTCGCATTCCCACGCAGGAGGATTGGCAGCGCCTGAAGGAGTCGGTGCAGCAGCACGGCATCTACAACCAGAACCTGCAGGCCGTCCCGCCGACGGGATCGATCAGCTACATCAACCACTCGACCAGCTCGATCCACCCGGTGGCGAGCAAGATCGAGATCCGCAAGGAAGGCAAGATCGGCCGTGTCTACTACCCGGCGCCGTATCTGACCAACGACAACCTGGAGTACTACCAGGACGCCTACGAGATCGGTTACGAGAAGATCATCGACACCTATGCCGCGGCCACCCAGCACGTGGACCAGGGCCTGTCGCTGACGCTGTTCTTCAAGGACACGGCCACCACCCGCGACGTGAACAAGGCGCAGATCTACGCCTGGCGCAAGGGAATCAAGACGCTGTACTACATCCGGCTGCGCCAGATGGCTTTGGAGGGAACAGAGGTCGAGGGCTGCGTGTCCTGCATGCTCTAGCGCCCCGGCGCCCGGTGTAAAGCCGGGCGCCACCGCGTTTTCCGGCCACCGCCCGCGTAATCCGGGTAGACCGGCTGTCGTAGCCGCCCTAACTTTGCATCAGACAGCGACCCGAGCGACGCAGATTCGTTCGGGGGCCAGATGATGCAAAGGGGCGATCATGCCACGGACCCGTGACGATAGTTGGGACCTCAAGACCGGCGTAGGCGCGACGGCGACGATGGTGGCCGCGGCACGGGCGGTCGCCAGCAAGCAAACCGACCCGGTAATCAGGGATCCGTTCGCCGAGGTATTGGTCCGGGCGGTCGGACTACGATTGTTCACCCAAATAGTCGACGGCACAATCAGTTTCTCCGACCTCGATGTCGCCTGGATGCCCGCCTACTTCGGGATGCGCAGTAGCAGCCTCGATGACTTCGCCCTCGACGCGTGTCAGTCGGGCATTCGGCAAGCCGTGATCCTGGCCGCCGGATTGGATTGTCGCGCCTACCGGTTGGATTGGCCGTCGGCGATGTCCATCTACGAAGTCGACCAACCGCGGGTAATCGAGTGGAAGCGCAGCGTCCTGACCGGATTGGGCTGGCCGCCTGCAGACGGGCACCACTGCCTAGGCATCGATTTGCGCCAGGACTGGTCAACGGCATTGCGGCAAGCGGGTTTCGATGGCGCTCAGCCGACCGTCTGGATCGTCGAGGGCCTACTCATCGGGTACCTACCGCCCGAGACACACGACGAGATACTCGACGCGATCACCGCCTTGAGTGCCCCTGGCAGCCGGCTCGGGGCCGACTACATCGACAGCCCCCGGGCCGACGCGCTTGGCGATAACCTGCGAATGCACCATGCGATGTGGAATGAGCGGGACCCCGAAATAGACATGCGCGACCTGACTTTCGCCGGAAAGCACGCCGATCCGGTGGCGTATCTGGCCGAGCGTGGCTGGAAGGCAAGCAGTGCGGATCTCGACACCGTCTTTCGGGCCGCCGGGCGATCCGCTCCCACCGGGGACGGCTTCGCCGAGCTTGCCAGTTTCACCCGGATGCTCAGCGGGTTGCGCACCTAGCGGTTTCGTCGCAGCTGCGTTCACTGTCATCCCCGCATGTCTTTCCTTGGCCCGCAGGAGGGGTCACACTCATGGTCGCGTCCGTACGTCGGCGGCTGGTCAGCAGGCTCTGGCTGCCCGCCCTGGTGGCCGTCGTGGTTGTCCTGGCGGCATTCATCATCGACTCCGCACACGGGATCTTCGGTTCCCAGGACCGAACTCGAAGTCCGGGCAACAAATTCTCGATAGCCCAGTTCAATCCCAAACGCATCGAATACGACATTTTCGGCGATCTCGCGGGGTGGGGAAGGGCCAGCTACTGGGACGTGAACTCCCGCCCCGTACTGGTCGACCTCGCGGCGCTGCCGTGGACACACACCGAAGTAACGGTCTTGACGACGGCCACCGCCGATATCGCCGCGCAGGTGGCAGGCGGCAACATCGGCTGCCGTATCACTGTCGACGGGCAGGTGCGTTCCGAACACACGGCAACCGGTGACCATGCCGGCGTATGGTGCCAGGTGCTGTCCGCATGAACCATAGTGACAACACGCGAAGGCCGTTCTTCGCCAAGGCCATTCGCAGGTTCGCCGTGCCCGTGGTGCTCGCGTGGATCGCCCTCATGGTTGTACTCAACACGGTCGTTCCGCAGCTGGAGCCGGTCACCGAAGCGAACCGGGGTCCGCTGGTCCCGGTCGACGCGCCATCGTCACAAGCACTCATCCACATCGGGCAGGTATTCAAAGAGTCCGACAGCAACAGCCTGGTGATGGTCGTGCTGGAAGGCGAACACAAGTTGGACGAAGGCGACCATGTGTTCTACAACGATCTGGTCGCAAAACTACGGCGCGACAAACACGTTCAATACGTGATGAACCTCTGGGGGCAGGGAACCACCGCCGCGGGGGTGCAGAGCAACGACGGAAAGGCGTCCTACACGCTGGTACGGACCGCCGGCAACCTCGGCTCGGCGGTCTCGGACGAGTCGATCAAGGCGGTGCGAGACCTGGTCTCGCAGAACAAAACCCCGCCCGGTCTGAAGGTCTACGTCTCGGGTTCGGCACCGCTGTCGGCGGATATGCTCGAAGCCGGTAACGAGAGCCTGATCATGATCATGTTCGTCACCATCGTCCTGATCACCGTGATGCTGCTGGTCGTCTACCGCTCGGTCTCGACCGCGCTGCTCGTCCTGCTCATGGTGATGCTGGAACTGAACTGCGGGCGGGGCTTGGTGTCCTTGTTGGCCTTCCACAAGCTCATCGGGATATCGGAGTTCGCGTCGAACCTCTTGGTATCCCTCATCCTCGGCGCGGGCACCGATTACGCGATCTTCTTGATCGGCCGCTATCACGAAGCACGCCACGCTGGCGAAGACCGGGAAACCGCATACTATTCCGCAGTCAACGGCGTGTCGCACGTCATCCTGGGGTCTGGTCTTGCGGTTGCCGGCGCGACGTTCTGCCTCAAATTCACCCGGCTCAATTACTTCAACACCTGTGGGATCCCCTGTGCCGTGGCAATGCTCACCGCGGTCAGCGCCGCCCTGACCTTCGGGCCGGCCGTGCTGGCACTCGGCAGCAGATTTGGGGTATTCGAACCGAAACGCCAAGGAGGCGCCGGCATTTGGCGCAAGATCGGCACGGTTACCGTCCGGTGGCCTGGCCGGGTCCTGTTGGCAAGTTGCCTGGTGGTGCTTGTGGGATCGCTGACGTTGCCCAGCTACCGGCCCAACTACGACGACCGCATCTACATCTCCGATGACAGCCCGTCGAAGCTGGGATATGCCGCGAGCGACAGGCACTTCCCGGTCAGCAGGCTCAACGGCGACATGCTCATGGTCGAGTCCGATCACGATATGCGTAACAGCACGGATATGATCGCATTAGATCGGGTGGCGCGCAGCGTCTTTCACACTCCGGGCGTGGGGTTGATCCAGAGCGTCACCAGGCCGCTGGGGACTCCGCTCGAGCATTCATCCTTCACCTACACAATGGGCTCGATGGGAACGAAGATCAAGGAGCTCGTGCCGTTCCTCACCGACCTGAACACCCGGCTGACCGACATGGCCGACATCACGAGTCGCATGACCGAACTGATGCGTCATCAGCAGCAATTGACGTCACAACAGGCCGGCGCGACGCATCTCGCCGCCAACGCCGCCCAGGGCATGAAAGACGTCACGGATGCGCTGCGGGACAACATCGCCGAGTTCGACGACGTCTGGCGTCCGGTCCGAAGCTACTTCTACTGGGAGAAGCATTGTTTCGACATCCCGCTCTGCTGGTCATTGCGATCGCTGTTCGACGCGACCGACAAGTTCGACCAGCTGGACGAGCAGATGGACAAGAATCTTCAAGCTGCACTGATCCAGGACTCGGTGCTGCCACAACTGGTCGAACTACTCAGCCGAAACGTCGATGAGCTCGACCAACTCCACCGGGTCATCCTGGCTGAGCACAGCACGATCGAACCCCAGTTGGCCCAACTCGACGAGCTGAGCCGCCAGATGATGGACCTGGGTTACGCTTTCGACAGTGCGAAGAACGACGAATTCTTCTACCTACCACCAGACGCCTTCGCGAATCCCTCTTTCCGGATCGACCTGAAATACTTCGTGTCTCCGGACGGCAAAGCCGCGCGATACATGATCTACCACGACGGTGAGGCGCTCACTGCGCAAGGCATCCAGCATGACCAGACCTATCTGGCGGCCGCGCAGGAGGCGCTGAAGGGCACCACCCTCAGTGGCGCCCGCGTCTATCTCGGCGGCGCGGCGACGACGTACTGGGACATCCAGGATGCGGCCAAAACGGACCTGATCATCGCGGCCACCGCAGCATTCGCGTTGATCTTCCTGGTGATGCTGCTCATCACACGAAGCGTGATCGCGGCGTTGGTCATCATCGGAACCGTCGCGTTTTCTTACTCGGGAGCGTTCGGCCTGTCGGTCCTGATCTGGCAGCACGTGCTCGGCATCCCGATGAGCTGGCTTGGCCTGCCGCTCACCTTCATCATCCTGGTTGCGGTCGGCTCTGACTACAACCTGCTGCTCATCGCCCGCTACCTCGAAGAAAGCCGAGCGGGCCTGAACACCGGTCTGATCAGAGCGGTCGCCAACTCGGGCAAGGTGGTCACCACCGCGGGCCTGGTCTTCGCCGTCACCATGATGGCGATGGTTTCCGGGAAGCTGGTCTCGGTGGGGGAAATGGGATCGACGATCGGGATCGGTTTGCTGCTCGACACTCTCATCGTGCGTTCGTTCGTCACCCCCGCGCTTGCCCGGCTCCTCGGACCCTTCTTCTGGTGGCCCCGACTGGTCCGCTCCAGGCCGGCGCGCGCCGCCACCGGGCGTCCGGTGATGCCGATCGAATACGCGGCTGTTCCTTGACGTCAGGGTGTCGCATTTCGTGGGCACAACGGCTCGATAGCCATGGGTGAATCGCGCTGCGCTGGTGCAGGCTTGATTGGCCCTTACCAAACGACGAGCGTGAACGAGGTGACACCGCTTGCAGGCGATTGCGCGCGCGACCGCGCCGCCGGCCTCCGCGGCCTTTCCCTCGTCGCGGCGCCCTCCGCGCCTGCCGGCGAAACCGACGACGTCAGCCGTCGGGCGGGGCTTGAGCGTGCTTGAAATGGCGACGGCGATCCACGAACGGGCCACAGCCTGATGATCGACGGCCTGCGCATCCGGATCGACACCTCGGATCCGGACGACGCGAGAACTCAAGTCGCGTCTGTCTACTGTCCCCATCGCCTCGCTGTAAAAGGCAGGTTATCGGCGTTCCGGGCCCGGCACGCCGAGGGCGGCACCACTGGGCTAGGCGTCTACGCCCTCTCGTATGGGTCGGCTACAACCCTGATGGAATCGTCGACGTTCGACGACTTCGTCCTGGTTTCCCAGCAGATCAGCGGGCGGTTTGCGGCCCGTGCCGCGAGTGGGGAACGGTTGCTGGTGCCCGGCGAACATGTCGTGCTGGACGCGCACACCGCGTATCAGTTGCGTTGGGAAGAGAACTGCAACCTCTTCCATGTGCGGATCGGCCGCACCGAGTTCGAGGCGGCGGTTGGTGAATTCACCGGCACGGACGAGCCGGCCGCGGTCCGATTCCCGTTGGACCGGCACGCCTCCCGGGCGGGAACGGTGGCCGTTGCGAAGGTGATGCAGTTCCTGCTCCGCAACGCCGGACCGAACGGGCTCCTCACGTCCGAGACATTGCTGTCCGCCCAGATACGTCGCATGTTGATAGCGAGCATCGTGGAGGCCTACGCCGGCATTTTTCCGGCGGCCGATGCGGGTCCGAGTGGCCGCGTCGAACCTCCGGCCGTTCGGCGTGCGATCGCCTACCTCGAGGACGCGGCCGCTGAGGACATCAGGATCGGTGACGTCGCGGCCGCAGCACGGTTGAGCACTCGTGCCCTCCAGGAGGCCTTTCGTAGGCACCTGGACACGACTCCCATGGCACACCTGAAGTCGATCCGCCTCGCGCGAGCGCACGCGGAGCTCAGGCAGTCATCAGTCGAGGACGGGACGACGGTGGCCGCCGTCGCATACCGCTGGGGTTTCGGCAATCTCGGCCGGTTCGCGGCCGACTACCGGCGGGAGTTCGGCCGCTCACCGAGCGAGGTACTGCGCGGGCCGTAGCGACGCATCGGCGGAACAGAAGTCGAGGGCTGCGTGTCCTGCATGCTCGAGGACCGCGACCGATCAAAGGTTCTCGGCGCCCCAGTTGGCCAGCCGGCGTTCGCGTTCGGTTGAGTCGATGTCTTCGACCCGCGTCATGATCGACCACCGCTGCCCGAACGGGTCTGTGATGGACCCGAACCGGTCGCCGGTGACGAAGGTCTGGGCCGCCTCCCGCAGTGTGGCCCCCGCGTTCTGGGCCCGCGCCAGCACGGCGTCGACGTCCGCGCAGTAGAGCGCGATCGAGTGGGTGACCGCCTCGGTGCGGCTCGGGGCTTCAAGCTGATAGCTGGGGTTGGGGTCGGACAGCTGCAACCTGCCGCGCCCGAAGTCCAACTCCGCGTGCGCGACCGTGCCATCGGGCCCGAGCATCTTCTCGACGAGTGCCGCGCCGAAGACGTCGGTGTAGAACTCGATGGCGGCTGCGGCTCCGTCGACAACGAGAAAAGGGGTCAAACTCGTGTAGCCCTCGGGGATCGGTTCGGGATTCATGTCGTTCAGCTTGGCTAGATTCGTCGCGTGGACGCTTGTAAAAACACGCCACCGGCGGGAGCGCCGGAGCCCGGTGTGGTCGGGCGGGCTGCCACCGGCTCGATATTCGAGCTCGACCGCACGGTGCCCTCGGTGGCGGCTGCCGAATTCGTCGAGCACTTCTGGTCGGTGCGCTGGGACCTGACCGGGCGGACCCCGCAGGAAAGCTTGGTCATCACTTTCCCATCGATCAATCTCACCCATGAGTGGGGCACCGACTCACCCCGCCATGGGTTCACCCTGCCGGCCACCTTGGTGCACGGCGTGGTTCAGCGGATCTTCGCCATCGAGTTGTCGGGACGCGGCGCGGTGGTCGGCGCGCGCTTCCGGCCGGGCGGATTCACCGCCCGATTCCGACGCGATGCAAGCGCGCTGACCGGCCGGGTTGTGTGCGTCGATGACGACTTATTCGACAGCCCAGCGCTTTTCGACGATGATATCGATGGCACGACCGCGCAACTGGACGCCATGATCGGGACACGCACCGACCCCGACCCGACCTATACGTCACTCAACGCGCTGCTAGACCGGATCCGTGACGACGACGCCATCCAGCGAGTACAGCACGTGATGGCGTGCTCACCGTGGAGCGTGCGAACCACCCAGCGGGTTTTCCGCCACTACGTCGGGGTTCCGGTCAAATGGGTCCTGTGCCGTTACCGCCTGCAGCAGGCGGCGTTGGCAATCGAGACCGATCGATCCGTCGATCTGGCCGATCTGGCGGTTCGCCTCGGCTGGTATGACCAAGCCCACTTCACCAACGACTTCCGCTCGATGCTCGGCTGCAGTCCCGGTGAGTACGCCCAGCGATACGCCTGAACGGGCACGCCCAGCCGTTTGATCGGGCAGTCTGCCCAGGTCAGCGCCCGTCGCGCGGTACAGTGCTTGATGTGGTGAGAATTCCTCGGCCTCCTAGACCCCACCCGGCTGTCAAGCCTGGGGCCAAGGTCGACGCGCGCAGCGAGCGCTGGCGCGAGCACCGCAAGAAAGTGCGCAGCGAAATCGTCGACGCGGCCTTCCGCGCCATCGACCGGCTCGGCCCCGAACTGTCCGTGCGGGAAATCGCCGAGGAGGCCGGCACCGCCAAGCCGAAGATCTACCGGCACTTCCACGACAAGTCGGACCTGTTCCAGGCGATCGGGGAGCGGCTACGCGACATGCTGTGGGCCGCGATCTTCGCGTCCATCGACCTGAAAACGGACTCGGCCCGTGAGGTGATCCGGCGCAGCGTCGAGGAGTACGTGATCCTGGTCGACAAGCACCCCAACGTGCTGCGCGTCTTCATCCAGGGCCGCTCGGCGGCCAGCCCCCAGATCCTGGACGAGGGACGCGGCATCACCCTGGCCGTGGCCGACATGTTCGACAACGAGCTGCGCGAGATGGAACTCGACCACGCGGCGGTCGAACTGGCCGGCAACGCGGCGTTCGGCTGCGCGGCGTCGGCCACGGAGTGGTGGCTGGGCCCCGAGCCGGACAGCCCCCGGCTGATGTCGCGCGAGCAGTTCGTCGCGCACCTGACCACCATCATGATGGGGGTCATCGTCGGGACCGCCGAGGCGCTGGGCATCACGATGAATCCTGACCTGCCGATTCACGACATGGTGACCGTCAAGCCGGCCGTGGGCTGAGCGCAGTTCCGCGTTGACAACCGCCGCGGCCATCGATAACACTCGTCCAAGCCGATACCCTGGGTACTGGGTATCTGCGCCGGCCGGGGCCGCAGCCGAAGACGCCGGCTGACGCCGACCCGCGACACGCCTGGATAGAAGGACCGATCGACCGTGACCGACGTCGTGACACAAACCGAGACAACCCCTGCGGCCAGCGCCTCGAAGCCCGTGCACACGCGCGCCCTCATCATCGGGACCGGGTTCTCCGGTCTGGGGATGGCGATCGCGCTGCAAAAGCAGGGCGTCGGCTTCGTCATCCTGGAAAAGGCCGGCGACATCGGCGGCACCTGGCGGGACAACAGCTATCCGGGGTGCGCCTGCGACATCCCGTCGCACCTCTATTCGTTCTCGTTCGAGCCCAAGCCCGACTGGAAGAACCCGTTCTCCTTTCAGCCCGAGATCTGGGACTACCTCAAGGGCGTCACCGAGAAGTACGGGCTGCGTCGCTACATCGAGTTCGACTCGCTGGTCGATCGGGCCCATTGGGACGATGACGAGAACCGCTGGCACGTGTTCACCGCCGACGGGCGCGAATACGTCGCCCAGTTCCTGATCTCGGGTGCGGGCGCGCTGCACATCCCGTCCATGCCCGACATCGAAGGCCGCGACGAGTTTGCCGGCGCCGCTTTCCATTCCGCCGAGTGGGACCACAGCGTCGACCTGACCGGCAAGCGGGTGGCCGTCATCGGGACCGGCGCCAGTGCGATCCAGATCGTGCCGGAGATCGTCGGGAAGGTCGCCGAACTTCAGCTCTACCAACGCACTCCGCCGTGGGTGGTGCCGCGGTCGAACCCCGAGATTCCGCCGGCGGTGCGCCGGGCCATGGAGAACGTGCCCGGGCTGCGCGCGCTGGTGCGGCTCGCGATCTACTGGGGGCAGGAAGCGCTGGCCTTCGGCATGACCAAGCGGCCGAACCTGCTCAAGTTCATCGAGTCCTACTGCAAATACAACATTCGCCGAGCGGTCAAGGACAAGGAGTTGCGGCGCAAGCTGATCCCGAATTACCGCATTGGGTGCAAGCGAATCCTGAACTCCTCCACCTATTACGGCGCGGTCGCGGACCCGAAGACCGAACTGGTCACCGACCACATCTCGCGGATCACCGCCGACGGCATCGTCACCGCCGACGGCACCCACCGGCCCGCCGACGTGATCGTGTACGCCACCGGCTTCCACGTCACCGACTCCTACACCTACGTCCAGATCAAGGGGCTGCACGGCGAGGACCTGGTGGACCGCTGGAACCGCGAGGGCATCGGCGCGCACCGCGGCATCACCGTCGCCGACGTGCCCAACCTGTTCTTCCTGCTGGGACCCAACACCGGGCTGGGACACAACTCGGTGGTGTTCATGATCGAATCCCAAATCCGTTACGTCGCGGACGCGATCGCGACCTGCGACAAGCTGGGCGCCCAGGCGCTGGCCCCGACCCGCGCCGCCCAGGACAAGTTCAACGCCGAGCTGCAGCGCAGGCTGGGCCCCTCGGTGTGGAACAGCGGTGGCTGCAGCAGCTGGTATCTGGACGAGCACGGCAAGAACACCGTGCTCTGGGGCGGCTACACCTGGGAGTACTGGCGGGCGACCCGTTCGGTCAAGCCGGACGAATACCAGTTCTACGGCGTCAACACGGGCGCACGGGCGGCGGTCTAAAGGCCGACCGAAGTTGTTGCGGCGCTGCGTTGTTCGCGGGCCTGCGACTTCCTGGCGAAGGATCGCAGGTTCTGCCGCACGATGCGGTCCAGCCCCCGGTCGGACACCACGCGGTTGATCCACAACAGGATTGCGGCGTCGCGTCCGATGGTGTAGCGCGTGCGTGGACGCGGTGCGGTCGCGGCCTTGGCGACCACCTTCGCGGCGTGTTCGGCCGAAACGCCCTCCTCGCCGAACGACCGGGCTTGCGCCGTGACGGCCCCGATGAGATCGCCGTAGCGGGCGAGTTGCGCCTCGGTCAGGCTGGCCATCAGGCCCTCGGCGGTGCTGATGCCGCGCTCGGCCATCTCGGTCTTGACCGCGCCGGGTTCGACGACGACCACCTTGATGCCGAGTTCGGCGACCTCCCGCCGCAACGCGTCACTGGCGGCTTCCAGGGCGAACTTCGAACCGGCATACGCGCCATACGTCGGCAACACCACCTTGCCGCCGACCGAGCTGATGTTGACGACGGTGCCTCCGCTGAGCAGCAGGGCCGGCAACAGCTTCTGGGTCATCGCGATGTGGCCGAAGAGGTTTACCTCGAATTGCCGGCGCCACTGGTCGATCGGCAGCGTTTCGACTGGAGAATTGACCGCGATGCCGGCGTTGTTGACCAGCGCGCGCAGGGGACGGCGCAGCGGATCGCGCGCGACGCGGTCGGCGATGGCGGCCACGTCCGTTTCCATCGTGATGTCCAGGATGTGCGGCTCGATGTTTTGTGCGCGCAGCGCCTCGGCGTCCGCGTCGCGGCGCACACCGGCCAGCACATGAAAACCCTTGCGGGCCAATTCTCGAGCGGTGGCCGCGCCGATGCCGGTCGAGGCGCCGGTGACGACGATCAGCTCATTACGGTTGGCGCGATTCGACGACATCATGGGGTTCTCCGATCGAGGGGACCTAGTTTGAGTTGACGCTGTCATCTCAAACTAGCAGTCGAGTTGACATTGTCAACCCAACGACCGGCTTATGCTCTGCGGGTGACGACAAGGGCCGAAAGCGCGGCGGCGACGCGCCGTTCGTTGGTCGAGGCGGCGGGGGTGTTGCTCGACCTCGGCGGTGTCGACGCGGTGACGCTGCGCGAGGTCGGCGCCCGCAGCGGCGTGTCGCGCTCGGCGGCGTATCGGCACTTTGCCGACAAGGAGTCTCTGCTCGCCGAGTTGGCCACCAACGCACTGCGCGAACTGGGTGACGCGCTCGAAGCGTTGGTGGGTAGCGAAGATTCGCCGCAGGAATGTCTGCGGTCGGCCCTGCTGTCGCTGATCGACATCGGCCGCACCCGCCCGCATCTCTACCGCCTGATGTTCACCCCGCCGGCGGGTGACCCGACCGCGGCGATGCAGGCGGCCCAACGCACGCAGGAGCTGTTCCTTCAGATGGTCGGTCGCATCACCGGTCCGCAGCAGGCCCCGCGCTACGGGGCGCTCATTTTGACGAGCGCGCATGGCATTACGGGCCTCGACTTGAGTGGCCACATGGATCTGGACAAGTGGCACACCAGCGCCGAGGAACTCGTCGACACGCTTATTTCGGTGTTGCCAAAAGCCGGATGAAAGCCTGCGCGGCCGCATCCACGCCGGCCTCGTCGTCGGTCGCGACGAGATCCAGCAGCAGGCCGCGTGCGACGGCCAACCCGAGCCGGGCCAAGGCGGGATCGACCGGAGCCTCGGCGATCGCGTCGACCTCGGCCAGCCAACTCTCGACGGCCCCGGGAACCATTCGGGCAAAAGGCTTTTCGCCCTGGGCGGCGCGGGCGTAGCACTCGAAGAACAAGCGCTCGGCTTGGCGCAGCTCGGGTCGACGCAGGTCGGCCCACATCGCCGCGAAGCCCTCGGCCGGGCCGGTCGGCAGTTCGGACAGCACACCCAGCTGCCGGTGCTCGACCGCCTCGACGATTGCCAGGAGCAGGTCTTCGCGAGAGCCGAAGTGGTGCAACAGCATTCGGTGGCTGGTGCCCACTGCGGCGGCCACCTCGCGCAGGGACCGGTCGCCGATGCCGCCGGTGGCGAACTCGGCGACGAGTGCCTCGAGGAGCTGTTGGCGCCGCCCGGTGTCAGGGGTGCGCGCCATCGGCGCGGCTGAGCTGCTCGGCGCGGGCCTTGAGGCCTTGGGCTTCCAGGTCGAGGAAGCGCTTGGTCTTCTTGATCATCAACCGCCCGACGAGGGCCCCCAGCGCGCCGCCCTGGTCGAGTTGCTGGCGCACCAGCGTGCGGCCGCCGGGTTGGGCGATGACGTCGTGGCGTGCGCGCACCCGCACTCCGGGCGAGCGCTGCACCCAGGTCCAGGACCTGCCGGGGTCGAGCTCGGTGACCCGCCACTTCAGCTTCGACATGCCGGGCTGCTTGATCGCGAAGCGCCTGCCGACGGCGAGGGCCGCGCCGTCCAGCCCGGTCAGGGAGGTGACCGAGGCGGTCCAGTCCGGCCAGTGCTCGACGTCGGTGAAGACGTCCCAGACGAGTCGGGGCGGTGCGTCGATCTCGA
>NZ_LZKY01000354.1:0-18481 GCF_001673055.1 Mycobacterium sp. 1245801.1 | reverse complement strand
AGGCCGCCGAGTTTGTCCACCGCGCGGCGGCGCAACAGGACCGTCTCCACCAGGATCGCGGCGCGGTCACCGAATCGGGCGCGGGCGGCGGCGACGTCGGCGACCCGGGTGGCGTCGGTCAGCTCGAGCCGGGCGACCTCCGCCAGCGCCGCGGCACCCGCGGCCGACCGCAGGTAGCCGACGTCTTGCGCGCTGAACCGCAGCCCACCACTCAGGAGGGTTTGACCCCGGTCACCATCACGTTGTAGAACCAGCCCTTCGGCACCACACGGCGCCACACGTTGGCGTCCACCCAGCTCAGCGTCTTCCAGCCGTTGAAGGCGAACTTCGCCCAGCCCCAGCCCAGCCGCCCGGGCGGCACCGACGCCTCGAAGGTGCGCACCGGCCAGCCGAACATCGCGGCGGTGAACTCCTCGCTGACGGTCCGCACCTGGGCGGCCCCGGCGTTGGCGGCCATCCGCTCCAGGTCGCCCGGGGTGAAGGTGTGCAGGTCGACGATGGCCTCCAGCGCCGCCGCCCGCGCCGATTCGGTGACCGCGCCGCGATCCTGGTGGAGACGGTCCTGTTGCGCCGCCGCGCGGTGGACAAACTCGGCGGCCTTGCGACGCCGGCGTGGCTGTTCACCGACGAGGCGCTGCAGCAGGCCACCGCGGCGCCGGTGGCCTTGCACCGGGCCCGGCGACTGGCCGGCGCCGCCCCCGATTTCGTCGTGCACGACGTGACCTGTTCGATCGGCACCGAGCTCGCCGCGCTGCGGGCCTGCGGGGTCACCGCGGTGGGCAGCGATATCGACCCGGTGCGGCTGGCCATGGCCCGCCACAACGTGGGGGAGGCGGCCCTGCTCTGCCGCGCCGACGCCCTGCGCCCGATCACCCGCGACGCCGTGCTCGTCGCCGACCCGGCCCGGCGCGTCGAGGGCCGGCGCCGGTTGCGTATCGACGACTACCGGCCCGGCCTGGACTCGCTGCTCGACACCTACCGCGACCGGCACTTCGTCGTAAAGTGCGCTCCCGGAATCGATTTCGATGAGGTGCGGCGCTTGGGCTTCGGCGGCGAGATCGAGGTGACGTCGTATCGGGGTTCGGTCCGGGAAGCCTGCCTGTGGTCGGCCGGGCTGGCGCGGCCCGGCGTGGGCCGGCGGGCCAACATGCTGGACCGCGGCGAGCAGCTGACCGACACCGATCCCGACGACTGCGGCGTGCGGCCGGCCGGTCGCTGGATCGTCGACCCGGACGGCGCCGTGGTGCGGGCCGGGCTGGTGCGCCACTACGGCGCCCGGCACGGACTCTGGCAGCTCGACCCCGACATCGCCTACCTCTCCGGTGATGCGCTACCGGCCGCCGACCGCGGGTTTGAGGTGCTCGAACAGCTGGTCTTCGACGAGCGCCGCCTGCGCCAGGCGCTGTCGGCTCGCGACTGCGGCGCGCTCGAGGTGCTGGTGCGCGGGGTGCACGTCGACCCGGACGCGCTGCGCAAACGGATGCGGCTGCGCGGGAGCCGCCCGCTGTCCGTGGTCATCGCCCGCATCGGCGCCCGGACCGCCAGCCGGGCGATGGCATTCGTTTGCCGGCCCTCCCGATAGCTCCGGGTACGCTGGCGGCGTCACTTCTCCGGGTCACCGGCCCTGGCCACTCTGCGAGGACGATTCCACGATGCGTTATCCGATAGCCGCTGCGCTGCTGGCGGCGGCGGTCCTGGTGGGCTGGCCGGCCGCGGCCGAGCCGCCGTCGTGTGCCGGTTTGGGCGGCAGCGTCGAGGCCGGCCAGCTGTGCCATCTGCACGCCACCGGCCCCAACTACACGCTCAACATGACCTTCCCCGCCGACTACCCGGACGAGCAGGCGCTGACCGACTACATCACCCAGAACCGGGACGGCTTCGTCGCGGTCGCGCAGAGTTCCGGCGGCCGCGACCAGCCCTACCAGCTGGAGGCCACCACCGAACAGCACAGCGCCGGGCAGCCGCCGCACAACACCCGCAGCGTGGTGCTCAAGTTCTTCCAGGACGTCGGGGGATCGCACTCGTCGATCTGGTACAAGGCCTTCAACTACAACCTGGGCACCAAGCAGCCGCTGACCTTCGACAACCTGTTCCCTCCCAACACCACGCCGCTGGACGCCATCTTCCCGATCGTGCAGCGCGACCTGGAACGCCAAACCCCTTTGGGCGCCGCCATTTTGCCGTCGACCGGCCATGACCCGACGCACTACCAGAACTTCGCCATCACCGACGATCAGCTGATCTTCTACTTCGCCCCGGGCGAGATGCTGCCGGCGTTCGGCGGGCCGCTGCAGGCCCAGGTGCCGCGCAACGCCATTCCGCCGCTGGCGATCTAGACCGGGCCGGCCTGCAACTCCATCGCGACGGCGGCGACCGCCAGCGCCACCTGCGCGAGGCACCCGATGATCGGGACGAAAAACGCCCGCTGCCGGCGCACCAGCAGGTACACCGCGAGCACGATATCGATGAGCAACAGGGCCGCGCCGCCCCAGGTGGCCAGGTTCATGGCCCGGTCGATCCAGGCGGGATTGCCGCACTGCCGGGAGCCGCACGCATCGGTGGTCATCACCAGCAGACCCAGCAGCGCGAAGGTCGCGCCGTAGAGGCCGCCGTGGATGACCAGCAAGATGACCGTCGCCACGGTGTCGGCGGTGTGGCTGCGGCCGCTTCCTGCGGTACTGGTGGTGGCGGCGCCGGGCGCCGCGGGGTCGTCGATCGGCACTACAGCAGTATGTCCCGGTCAGGCCGGCGCAAAACCGTAAACCTGGCCGTCGCTGGTGGCGGCCACCACCCGGCGATCGGTGCCGACCGATACCCCGACGGGATACCCGGTCGCCGCGGGCAGCGCAGAGCTGTTCAACGTGCGGCCGCTGCCCGGATCGAACACCAGCAGCGACATGCCGGGGGCGCCGTTCGCCGGTGGGCCGCTGACCACCGCGTAGCCGACGCCGCCGCCGGCCAGGCTCGACGTCGACAGGGGGAACACGTCGTCGCGGCGCCACACCTGGTCGGCGTGATCACCGGCGTCCTTGAACGCCGCCAGCCGGGTGTCGGGCCCGCCGCCCGCCACGATCAGCCCCTGCGGGGTGACCGCGGGCGGCGTCTGCGCCAGGAAGCCCAGCGGCGCCGACCATTTCACCTTCGCATCGGCGGTGCGCAGCGCCCACAGCCGTTGGTCGCGGCCGTTGACGTAGACGGTCGATCCGTCGGCCGACAGCACTGGGCTGGCGATGATGCCGGCGCCGACGGCGTCGCTGGTCCATTCGCGGGTGAGCAGCGGCGTCTGCCCGGGGTGGTACTTCAGCCCCACCAGACCCGCGGCCGGGGCGCCGGGCTGCCAGACCCCGAGCACCACCATCCCATTGACCGGCGAGAAGGCGGGCGCGGCCGCGACGGGACAGCCCTGGCGGGCCGGGGCGCAGTCGGCGAGCCCGCGCGCGGGGTCGGTGGGGTCGACGCCGTCGACGAGATCGAGCGGGCTCCCGGTCACCTGGCCGCGATGGGAGTCGAAGACCAGCACCTGCCCCAGGTGGGTCGTGACGAGCAGCTCGCCCTGCCCGAGGAACCGCGGCGTGGTGGGCATGCCGATCACCGGCTGGCGCCACCGCGTCCACTGGGTGACCGGAAAGGACAGCATGGCCCCGGGCTGGCCGACATAGACATTGTCGAAACCGTCGAGCAGCGGGCCGCCGAAGCCCCCACCCTGTGCGAGCCGCACACACCAGCGCTGCCGCCCGTTGTCGTTGTTCTCCCACTCCATCAGCGAACATCCCGCCGACGTCTGGGCGTTGAGGACCAGATAGCCGCGCGCGCTGAGCGCCGGTCCGGCGGCCAGGCTTCCCTTGACCGACCGGGTCCATTGCAGCGACAGCTTGGTGGCGCCGCCGACGGTGGTGTAGCTGCTGTTGGCGGCGTCGGCGTACTGGGCCGGCCAGCCTTGCGCGGCCGCGGCGTCCACCCACGAGTCGGTGTTGCCGCAGGCCCCCAGCGGCACCGCGAGCACGGCCGCCAGCGCCACGGATGAACAACGCCGTAGCCCACTGACGAGTCGTCGGGCAAGCACGTCGGTTTCCAAGTCCTTCCGCAGGGGCGTTCGGCGGGTGCGGCGATCGAGTACACGTGAGGGTATCGCTTGGCCTCTCGACTAGGCTTTCCGGCCATGACATCCATGTGGGGTGCCCCGGTCCATCGTCGCTGGCGTGGATCAAATCTGCGCGACCCGCGCCAGGCCAAGTTCCTCACGCTGGCCTCGCTGAAATGGGTGCTGCGCAACCGGGCGTACACGCCGTGGTACCTGGTGCGCTATTGGCGGCTGCTGAAGTTCAAGCTGGCCAACCCGCACATCATCACCCGCGGCATGGTGTTTCTGGGCAAGGGCGTCGAGATCCATGCGACGCCCGAGCTCGCGCAGCTTGAGATCGGCCGCTGGGTGCACATCGGCGACAAGAACACCATCCGCGCGCACGAGGGTTCGCTGCGGTTCGGGGACAAGGTGGTGCTGGGTCGCGACAACGTGATCAACGCCTACCTCGACATCGAGCTCGGCGACTCGGTGCTGATGGCCGACTGGTGCTACGTCTGCGATTTCGACCACCGCATGGACAACATCGACCTGCCGATCAAGGACCAGGGCATCGTCAAGTCCCCGGTCCGGATCGGTCCGGACACCTGGGTGGGCGTCAAGGTATCGGTGCTGCGGGGCACGTCCATCGGGCGTGGTTGCGTGCTCGGGTCTCACGCGGTGGTCCGCGGGGTGATCCCGGACTACTCGATCGCGGTCGGCGCGCCGGCCAAGGTGGTGAAGAACCGCCAGCTCGCCTGGGAGAGCTCGGCCGCCCAGCGCGCCGAACTGGCGGCCGCGCTGGCCGACATCGAGCGCAAGAAGGCGGCCCGTTAGCCGGCGGCCTGCGGCCGCTCGTCGACCTTGAAGTGGAAGTTGACGTCGCCGGCGTCGACGTCGGTCACGGTCACCAGCACGCCGTATTTGTCGGCGCCGTCGGTGAGCTGACACCGTAACGTCGCGCCCGCAACGCCTTTGAGGTTGTCGGGGCAGGTCACCGCGTCCGGTTTGCGGCCGACCTGCTGGCCCACCTGGGTGCTGATCGCGCCGGCGACCTGGTTCTTGTCGACCGTCTCGACCATGTCGAACTTGACGTCCTTGCCGTTGACGCTGGTCACCGTGACGTTGACGTTGAACGGCCGGTCCTTGACCTTCGTGTCGCAATTGATCTGCGCGCCGACCTTCGCGGGCAGATCGGTGGGGCAGTTCACCGACTCCGGTTTGTTGCCCGCCGCGTCGGTCATTTTGGCGGTGATCTGGCCGGCGACATCGCTCTTGCTCACCGAGTGCGAGGTGCCGACGGAACACGAACAGGCGCCGACGCCCGCGGCGAGTCCGGCCGCCGCGCCAGAGATCAGCAGCGCCCGGATGATGAAGTTGGTCATTGTCGCCTCCCGAACGGCTTGCCCACGATGAATGGGCTGATCCTGGCATGCTCATCGGTTTCGGGCGGACGATTCAGCAAACGGGTGCCGGCGGGCGTGGCCGTTGCTGCGTCCATGACCCACCAACGGCCACTCGTGTCACAGCGGTAACGTCTGCGCACCATAATCCGCTTTCCGATTCCGCTGGCGCGGGTGCTAGCAAACGGCGGAAGGGTGCGCGTCAGTTCGCGGAACCGGCGGGAGCGCCTGGGCGGCGAATCGAGCGCTCAGATGCTCTGGTAACGCCGCAGCGCCTCGGCCAGCTCCGCGGCGTGGTCGACTATCGGCTCGGGATAGCCGTCGGGACGTTGACCCTTGCGCAGGTGCACGTCGTCGGCCGAACGCAGCTCCGGGACCCAGCGCCGGATGTAGTCGCCCGCCGGGTCGAACTTCTCACCCTGGGTGATCGGGTTGAACACCCGGAAGTAGGGCGCGGCGTCGGTGCCGCAGCCCGCACACCACTGCCAGCCGTGCTGGTTGTTCGCCATGTCGCCGTCGACCAGCTGGTCCAGGAACCATTCGGCCCCCCATTGCCATGGCAGGTGCAGGTCCTTGACCAGGAACGAGGCCACGGCCATGCGCACGCGGTTGTGCATGAATCCGGTGTCGCGCAGCTGACGCATGCCGGCATCCACGAACGGAAAGCCCGTCTCGCCGGCTTTCCACGCCTCGAAGCGGCGGGTGGCCTGCGCGCCGGTGTCGGTCTGGATGCCGTCGAAATCGCTGTTCCAGTTCCGCCAGGCGCTGGCCGGCCAGTGGTGCAGCACGTCGGCGTAGAAGTCGCGAAAAGCCAACTCCCGCAAGAAGGCCTGCGCCCCGACGCTTCGCGCGTCCAGGTCGGCGACCAGGGTGCGCGGATGAATGGTGCCGAACTTCAGGTGCGCCGACATGCGGCTGGTCCCGGTCAGGTCGGGCCTGTTGCGGTCCTCGGCGTAGCTTTGTAAGCCGTTGTCGACGAACGACTTCCATTGTTTGCGTGCCGCCGCCTCGCCTGCGGCCACCTCGAGGGCCTGTCCGGGATCGGGGAGGTCGCACTGCTTGATGGACAGGCTCGCCGGATCCAGCCAGCGCGCGGACTTCGCGTTCGACTTCGCCGGTTCCCGCCACCCGGTCTTGCGCCACTGGCGCAGGAACGGGGTGAACACTTGGTAGGGCGAGCCATCGGGTTTGGTGACGCGGCCGGGTGAGACGAGGTACGGCGACCCCGTCGCCATCAGCGGCACCGGACCCAGCGCCGCGCGCACCCGCTCGTCACGGCGCTTGCCGAACGGCGCGAAGTCTTCGGAGATGTGCACCGACGACGCCCCGATTTCCTTGACTATGCGGGGAATCTGCGTGTGGGGCTGCCCGCGGGTGACCAGCAGCCGGCCGTCGAGATCGTCGCGCAGCCGGCGCAGCGAGTCACCGAGGTACTGCAGTCGGCGTTGCCCCGAGGACTTTTCCAGGCGCGGGTCCAGCACGAAGCAGGCGAGCACCTCCTCGTTCTCGGCCGCGGCGAGCAGCGCCGGATGATCGCGCAACCGCAGATCGCGGCGAAACCACAGCAATGCCGGCATAGTCAGCGGTTGAGTCGCCAGATGTGGGTGGACAAAACGGTCGCGAAGCCGCACCACAAGGGGTAGGGCAGCAACGCCAGCGCGCCGCGCGGTGTGGCTTGCGCCGTGCGCCTGACCAGATCGGCGCTACTGGCCGTCAGCGCCGCCGCCCCAATCATGGCGCCCCCGAGTTTGTGGTACCGGAAGAACAGCCAACTCCATCCGGCGTTCAGGACCAGGTTCGCCGTCAGCGCCGCCGCATATGCGCGGGCCTTGTCGTGCTGCCCGGTTGCCTTCAGACGGTCGAGGGTTGCCGCCGACGTGACCGCGATGTCCCCGTAGAGCGTGGTCCACGCCGCGGGGAAGGCGGCACGGGGCGGCTGGTAGGCGGGCTTGCGAAGCCGCGAGTACCACCGGGACGTGGCGTCGCGGCTGGCGACGCTGCCGGCTGCGGCGGTTGCGGCCACGGCCAGGCTGGTCGCGGCCAGTATCGACCTGTTCATGGCGTGCTCCGTTCTGGTTGTTTCCGGTCCGCTTGTTGCTCAACGGTTTTGGTGCGTGTTGGATTGGTCGGCCACCAGATCCGGTCGCCGATGAGGGCGAACAACGCCGGGATGACCAGCGTGCGCACCACGAAGGTGTCGAGCAGGATTCCCAGGCCGACGATGATGCCAAGCTGGGTCAACACGATCAACGGCAACACCCCGAGCACGCAGAACACGGCGGCCAAAACGATTCCGGCACTGGTGATCACGCCACCGGTAGCCGATACAGCGCGCACCATCGGAGCGCGGGCGCCGGGCCGCGCGGCTTCCTCGCGGGCCCGGGTGACCAGAAAGATCGTGTAGTCCACCCCGAGCGCCGCCAAGAACAAGAACGCGAACAGCGGGGTGGTGTTGTCCAGCGCCGGGAACCCGAAGACGTGCAGGCTCGCCCACCCACCCATGCCCAGCGCGGCCAACGCGCCCAGGATCGTCGCGGCCAGCAGCGTCGGTGGCGCCAGGGCCGAGCGCAGCACCGCGTACAGCACGACCAGGATGACGGCCAGGATCGCCGGGATCAGCAGCAGCCGGTCATGAGTGGCCGCATCACGTACGTCGAGGGCCTGCGCGTCGGGCCCGCCCACCAACGCCGCGGGGTCCACGGCTCGCGTCGAATTCCGCAGTGCCGCAACTGCATTGAAAGCTTGATTCGACGACGGCGGCGCGTCGATCACCACCGACCACTTCGTCAGCCCGGACTCCGATCGGCCGGACTCGGTCACCGAGACGACGCCGGGGGTGGCGGTGATTGCCTGCCGCAGCGCCGAGGCGTGATCCGTGCGTCCGATGACCAGCGTCGGGTTGGTCAGTCCGGCCGGAAAGTGTTGGGCCACAACCTGGTATCCCACCACGGAGTCGGCGCGCAGGCGGAACTGTTCGGTCTGCGTCAGGCCGATCCGGGTTCCCAGCAGGCCGGTGCCCAGGACCGCCAGCACCGCGACGGCGACCGCCGCCACCAGAGCGGGGCGCCGATTCACCCATTCCGCGACGCGAAGCCACGCGCCGGCTCCGAGGGGGTCGCCGTCGTCCGCGCGCGGGATGAACGGCCAGAACAATCGCCGCCCGCAGCCGGCCAGCAGCGGGGGGAGGATCACCAGCACCGAAATCGCCGCGACGACAAGGCCGCACGCCGCGAGCGCGCCCAGGCTGCGGGTGCTCGGGGTGGACGCGAACAGCAGGGTGAGCAACGCCAACACCACGGTGGCGTTGCTGGCGACGATGGCCGGCCCCGCCCTGCGCACGGCCTCGCGCAGGGCGGCGCGGTGCGCGGAATGGCGGTGCAGCTCTTGTCGATACCGGGAGATCAGCAGCAGCGCGTAATTGGTGCCGGCGCCGAAAACCAGCACGCTGGTGATCCCGGAGGTGGCGCCGTCGAAACTCAGCCCGGTCAGCGATGCGACCGCCGTGCCGAGCGCCGCGGCCACTCGATCGGCGAATCCGACGACGAGCAGCGGGACCAGCCACAGCACCGGGGAGCGGTAGGTGGCGATCAGCAGCAGCGCCACCACCGACGTCGTCACCGCGAGCAGGGTGATGTTGGCGCCCGCGAACGCGCCGGCGATGTCCGCCCCGAAGGCGGGGCCGCCGGTCACGTGCACCTGCAGCTGCCCGGGCAGGCCGGTGGCCGCGGCCGTGCGCAGCGTGGTGACGGCGTCGGAGAGCTCGAGCCCGGACAGGTCGGCGTCGATGGGGACCGCGGCCTGGGCGGCCCTGCCGTCGCTCGACGGCAGCAGCGGGGTCGCCGCCGCATTCGCGCCGGGCCGCGAGGCCGCCAGCGCGCGGTCCCGAGCGGCCTGGGCGGCGTCGCGGTCGGACGCGGTCAGCACGCCTGCATCGGTGCGGCTGACCACCACGATCAGCGGCGCCTTGTCACCCCCGGGAAACTGCCTGGCCAGGGTCTCGACCCGGGCGGATTGCGCATCGACTGGAACGGATTGCGGGGATTGGCCCGCGGCGGCGTTACCGCCGATCAGGACCATCAACCCGACACCGAGCGCGGCCGCGATCAGCGCGAGCAGCCAGCAACGCCGCCCCGTCACGGCGGCGGCCACGGAATCCCACACCACGTTTACAACCCTTTCAGTTTGTTAAACATTAATCAACTGAAATGACGCATCGCGACGCGACGGCGCCGGCGGTACGCAGGAGGGGGCACTATGGACATTATGGACGCGGGGCCGGGGGCAGTGTCGGACGCGAGGGGTACCTGCGATGACCGCTGACCGCGGCGAGATGACCACCCGCAAGCGGCGGCACATCGATGTCTGCCTGAGCGAGCCGGTCGGCTACGACGGCGTCACCACCGGGCTGGACCGCTATGAACTGCCGTACAACGCGCTGACCCAGACCAACCTGGGCGACATCGATTTGTCCACCGACTTTTTCGGTGCCCGCCTGCGGTCGCCTATCCTCATCGGCGCGATGACCGGGGGTGCGGAGTTGTCCGGGACGATCAACCGCAACCTGGCCGCGGCGGCCCAGCAGCTGGGTTTGGGCATGATGCTGGGCTCGCAGCGGATCATGTTGGACAGTGCGCTGGGGGAGCGGGCGGCGGACAGCTTCACGGTGCGCGATGTGGCGCCGGATGTCTTGCTGTTCGGCAACATCGGCTTGGCGCAACTGACCAAGGCCGCCGCGCCGGATCTGGCGAAGGCCCTGGACCGAGTGGGCGCCGATGCGCTTGCCGTGCATACCAATCCGCTCCAGGAGGCGATGCAACACAACGGCGACACCGACTTCGCCGGGTCGCTGAACAGGTTGCGCGAGGCCGCCGCCACCGTCGACTATCCGGTGCTGCTCAAGGAGGTCGGGCACGGCATCGGCGGCGCGGCGGCCGCGGAACTGGTCGGGGGAGAAGGCGAATTGCCGGTGGCCGGAATCGACGTCGCGGGCGCCGGCGGCACGTCGTGGTCGCGCGTCGAGCAGTTCGTGCGGTACGGCGAACTGCGCTACCCGCACCTGGCCGACTGGGGCATCCCGACCGCCCGCGCCATAGTCGAGGTGCGCGAGGTGCTACCGGCGATCCCCTTGGTGGCCTCCGGTGGCATCCGCACCGGTATGGATGCGGCCAAGGCGATCGCACTCGGTGCCGATGTCGTGGCGGTCGCCCGGCCGCTGCTGCCGGCCGCCATCGAATCGAGTGCCGCCGTGGTCGACTGGCTGCAGCCGTTCATCGACGAGCTGCGGATCTGCCTGCACGGCTGTGGTGCCGCGAACCTGGCGGACCTGCGCGGCGTCGAACTCGTCGGCGCGGACTAGGCCCGCGCGAGGTGGCCGTCATCTTGGCCTACGGCTCGCCCGCCCTGGGGCATCTGCTGCCGGCCGGGGCGCTGCTCGCCGAGCTGACCCGGCGCGGACACGAGGTGCACCTGCGCACCATGTCGGCCGGTGTTTCGACGATGCGATCCATCGGCGTGCACGCCGAGCCGGTCGATCCGCGGATCGAGGCGATCGCCGGCAACGACTGGCAGGCGCGAAATACCTTGGGAGTGTTGAAGTTAACCATCGACGTGCTGTGCCGGCGGGCGGTGCTGGAAGTCGACGACTTTCGGCGTGCGGTGGGCGCGACCCGGCCGGATGCGGTGATCGTGGACGCGAACTGTTGGGGAGCCCTGTCGGCCGCGGACGCCGGGGACCTTCCGTGGCTGTTGTTCTCACCGTTCACCCCCTACCTGCGATCGCGCGGGGTGCCACCATTCGGTCCCGGATTTCGTCCGCTGCCGGGCATCGTCGGTGAGGTCCGTGACGCCACGGTGCGGCCGATCGTCAGGCACCTGTTCGACCGGCCAATGTTGCCTCGCGTCAACGCCATTCGCGCCGGGCTGGACCTGCCGCCGGTCACCTCGGTGGACGGCTTCATCCGGCGCGCGCCGCTGGTATTGGCGGTCGGCGGCGAGCCGTTCGAGTACCCGCATCCGGGATGGTCCGGCGTGGTGCACCACATCGGTGCCTGCGCATTCGAGCCCTCGACGGCCGCCGCACCGGAGTGGATCGACGCCATCGAACGTCCGATGGTGCTGGTGAACACCTCCTCGTTGCGCCAGGGTGACGAGGCGTTGGGACGAATCGCGTTGCGCGCGCTCGCCGACGAGGACGTGCACGTCGTGGCGACGTTCCCGGCCGGTGTGCCCGCTGGTCTGCCGCGACCCGAGAACGCGACCGTGCGCCGGTTCGTGCCGCACGCGGCCATCCTCGCCCGCGCCAGCTGCGCCATCACGCACGGGGGGATGGGCACGACGTTGAAGGCCCTCGATCGGGGAGTGCCGGTCTGCGTTGTGCCCTTCGCGCGCGATCAGGCCGAGGTCGCCAGGCGAGTGGAGATGGCCCGCTGTGGAACCCGGTTGACCGCCAAGAAGCTCACCGTGGCGCGACTGAGAGCCAAGGTACGCAAGGCGATGACGATGGCCGACGGCGCGCAACGGGTGGCCGCCGGGCTCGCCGCGACGGGGGGCGTGGCCCACGGCGCCGACCTTATCGAGCAGCGGCTACTGGGCTGCGCCGCCGAGCGGCCGGTTCACTAGTCGGGCGCGGCGCCGCGTCTCGCCGGACCGCGATGACCCTTGACCTTAGGTTCGGGGGCCGCGGGCGTCTTCGGACCCGGTGTGGCCAGCCGTGATTCGAAGCTGGCCATCGCCTCGATCATCGCGGTGAACACCCGATGCGCCGCCGCCAGGTCGCGATCTGGAAGGTCGGCCAGCGCCGTATGTAGCTCGGCGCCAAGGGGAGTGAAGAACGAGCGGGCCAGCGCCATGCCCGGCTTCTCGTAGCGAAGCAGGGTCTTGCGCCGGTCCTGGGGATCGGGTTCGCGACGGACGTGGCCAGCGTCGATCATGCGGTCGACCAGGTAGGTGATCGCGGCCGGTGAGACGTCCATGCGGCGGCGCAACTGGGCCGCCGTCAACGGCTCCCCGGCGGTTTCGGCGACCATAATGTGCAGCAACGCGTGAAAATCCGTGCTGCTGACATCGTTTTGCCGGGCGAAGTGGCGGCCGATGCGGTCGGACTGGGCGGTGATCGCGCGCATGTCGGCCGACATCAATTTCTCGAGTTCGGCTCGATCTGGTCGCCGGTCAGCGGCGGCGCGCTTGGTCACTTACCCGCATCCTTTTTGCAAATACGCCGGCCAGCGTATCGGTGACCGCTATCCGCGGCAGTCGAAACGCGCCGGAGCGTTCGGTGGCCATCAGCCTACGGCACCCTCGGCGGATCGCCGTCGCGGCGGCTCAGCCGCGCCGAGCGGGCGCTATCGGGACTTCGCGGGGTCGTGGCCCCAGTTCATCAACGAGTACCGCCAGGGGCTTTCATCGATGTCGCCCTGCGGGCGTTGCGCCAGGTGGCGCTTGGCATAACCGACCACCTTTCGCATGTGCGCGTAGTCGGCCTCGGTGAGGTCGGCGCGTTTGGCCTTGAGTATCTTGACGATGTGACGGCCACTGGCGTGGCCGGTGGACTCGGCTCCGCTCCGCTTTTCGCCGACACTCTTCGATTCCTCGGTGCCGAGCCAGTTTTCCAGCTCGCGCGCCGTCATGTTGACGGTGTCCCGGAAGCGCTCCCAGGTGGTGTGTTGGTCGTCGGTCACGGTGACTCCTCGATGCGGTTGTCGCGCATCACTTTGCGCGGCGCAGCGATTCGGGCTTGTGTACCGCGTCGGCTCCCGTCTTGTCGCTGCGCACCTTGTACTGCGGCTCGTCCTCGGACGCCCGCACCGTGCGCCCGGCGGCCTGGGTGTCGGAGGTGATCTTGCCCTCGACCGTGCCCCGGACCGTGGTGCCGTGGCTTTGCCACTCGACCTTGTCGCCCTTTTTGAATTGCTTGTCGCTCACCGGGATTCACCTTTCGCCGATTCGTCGCTGGGGGAGGCGGTGTGGGCCGGGTGTCCGTCGGTGCGTCGACGCTCCTTGAGGGCCATCTCGTAGACGTGGCGCCGCCCCTCGGTGAGCCGGCTTCGCACCAGCTGTTCGATCTGTGTGAAGCAGCGGTAGTAGCCGTCGTCGTAGTCCTCCAGCACCTGGAAGCTCCACCGGCCCGGCAGGACGTTGCGTCCGATCAGCTCGGTGCTGATGTGTTGCGCCAGATCGGCGTGGCCGGTTTCGCGCAGCCGCGCCACCGCCTCGTCGAGTTGCAGGTCGGCCCGGCCGGTGAGCTGATGAAAGGAATACAGATGCCCGCGGGCGCGCTCGATGGTTTCCAGCGCCTCGGTCACCTTACCTACCGCCTGCGCCACGCCGTCGATCTCGCCATTTGCCATGCCGTCCATGCTTTCCCCCTGTTGGTCGGAGCATTCCCGCCGCGGGGCGGTGCGAATCGTCGGATCCGGTGGTTCATCAGCTGAATGGTTAACTGCTTGGTGCGATGACCTCGCCGCGCGCCGCGACGGTTTGAACGACTCCGCCCCGGGTATCTGATCTGGCGATGACCGTGATCGAAACGTCGCGACGGCTGGGCCGCGCCGAACGTAAAGTGCTGCGCCTGCAACGGCGCTTGTGGCTCGCGCAGTTGGCCATGTGGCCCACCGCGATCGCGTTGGCGGTCCTGCTTACGGGTGCGTCAGTGCTGGTGTGGCGGCGTTCGGCCCGCGGCCGGCACCGCTCGGTCACCACGGCGACCACTTCCTCCGCCACCAGCCCTGATGGCATGGCGGCGACGGGTCCGGAAGGCACGAAGTAGGCTCGGCTGCGCCGGGTGCGTGTCACGATCGCCGCGAGGCAGCGGCGTGAAACATTCCGGTTCGCCGATCCCCGGGACCGGTCAGGTGGGGACTACGCGGTTCCACACCCGGTGCTCCTCGAGGCCGGCGACGAGCGAGGAGACGATGTCCGACGCGTCCGAGCCCGTGAAGATACCTTCTCCTTCCGCCGGAAGGCCCGCTGCCGCAAGCAGATTGGTCCCCTGCGGCAGCACGCCGATCGGCTTGAGGTGACGGAACGCCTCGTCCACGAGGGTTCGCGCACCGGCCTCGACCGGTGATCCAGCGACGAGAACGGCGTCGACCTCCACGGATCGTCCCGTCGCATACGTGCGAGAAACCGTTGGGCCGCCGTCGCGGTTCAGCTTTCCGCCATGCGACGCGAACACGAGCGGAACCAGCTTGGCCGCGGTGATCGCGGCCACCGCCGCCGTCACCTGGCCGGTGTCGGACTCGGCGTCGGTGAGGATGCCGATGCGGCGACCGGCCACCGGCCACCGTTGGCCGACTTGCGACAGCGCCGGGCTGACCGCCGGGGCGGCAGGCGCCGCGGCCGGAACGGGCGGCTCCAAACCCAGCCGCGCGGCGACGGCGGCGCACAGTTCGGTGTCGATCTTCGCGAGGACCGCGAGCTCGCGTTCCTTGATCACCTGTTCGTAGCATTTACCCAACTCGAAGGCGAACGCCTCGACGACATGGGCTTGTTCGACGGGCTGCAGGCTCCGGTAGAACAAGGTCGCCTGACTGAAGTGATCGTCGTAACTCGCGGGATTTGCGCGACGTTTGGTCGACACGGGCAGCGGGACCGGGGACTCGATGAAGGCGGCGAGATCGGCTCCGGCGGCGAAAGGGCACCCACCGTCAATGGAATTCGGACGGTACGGCGCATTGCCGGGATGTACGCCGTGTTGGTGAAACCCGTCCCGCAACATGTCGTTGACCGGCGCGTGCGGACGGTTGATCGGGATCTGCGCGAAATTGGGACCACCCAGGCGGGTGATCTGCGTGTCGAGGTAGGAGAACAACCGCGCGTGCAACAGCGGGTCGTCGGTGACGTCGATGCCGGGAACCAGATGACCGATGTGGAACGCCACCTGCTCGGTCTCGGCGAAGAAGTTGGTCGGGTTGGCGTTGAGTTGCATGGTGCCGATGATTTGAACCGGGGCCAACTCCTCGGGCACGATCTTGGTCGAGTCGAGCAGATCGATGCCTTCGAACATCTGCTCCGGGGTGTCCGGGAACACCTGGATGCCCAGATCCCATTCGGGATAGGCGCCCGCCTCGATCGCATCGGCGAGGTCACGGCGGTGGAAGTCGGGGTCGACGCCGGCGGCGATCTGCGCCTCCTCCCACACCAGCGAATGCACCCCCAGGCGCGGCTTCCAGTGGAACTTCACCAGCGAGGTGGTGTTGTCGGGCGCGACCAGCCGAAACGTGTGGACGCCGAAGCCCTCCATGGTCCGGTAAGACCGCGGGATCGCGCGGTCGGACATGGCCCACATGGTGTGCGCGGATGCCTCGGTGTGCAGCGACACGAAATCCCAGAAGGTGTCGTGCGCGGTCTGGGCTTGCGGGATCTCGCGATCCGGGTGCGGCTTGGCCGCGTGGATGATGTCGGGGAATTTGATGCCGTCCTGGATGAAGAACACCGGGATGTTGTTGCCCACCAGGTCGAACGTTCCCTCGTGGGTGTAGAACTTGGTGGCGAATCCTCGGGTGTCCCGCACGGTGTCGGCCGATCCACGTGAGCCGATCACGGTGGAGAATCGGACGAATACCGCCGTCTCGACGCCGGACTTGAGAAACCCTGCCTTGCAGACTTTTTCGGCCGCGCCGTTGCCCCGGAACACACCGTGGGCGCCCGCGCCACGGGCGTGGACCACCCGTTCCGGAATGCGCTCATGATCAAAATGGGTGATCTTCTCGCGCAGATGGTGATCTTGCAGTAGCGTCGGGCCGCGTTCACCGGCCTTCAGCGAATGATCGGTGTCATACAGCCGCACACCCTGAGCGGTGGTCAGGTAGTCGCCCTGCTGCCCGCGCGCGGTGGTCGGGCCTTCGACCGGTGTCCCGGTCGCGGTCCGAAGTTCCGGGGCGATTTGGTCGTTCTTGGGCGGCAACGGCTCCCGCGGCGTCGTCGGCTCCGCCACCTCTGGCGGCTCGGCGCCCGGCGCGCTGGGAATGTAGCCGCTGGCCTGAGCCTGCTGGGCCTTGCCTTCGCGGACCAGATACTCCTGGCCGGACACCGCGCCGAGGGCCTGCTTGGCCACTGCCTTGACGCCCTCGACGACACCCTTGACCGGGTTGCTGCGCCCGCCGTCCTCCGCCATCAAATCTCCTTGGTTGGCATGAATTCAGATACGGCCGCCTGAGGCATCAGGCGGCTTATCCCCGCGTTCCCCTCAGCGGCGCGGTGAAACCCCGGTTTGGGCATAAAAGTTGGGAACGGGCAAAACTGGTCGTGCCGTCTGGCGTCGGCAGCGCACCTGCCGCCGCACGGACAACCCGGCACGGAGCGTGCCAAGAGACCAGCTGGCGGCTTGACCCTACGAACTTGCGCGAACCTGGTAACGGCGCTCGGCGTAGGCGAGGTCGTCGCGCCACAGTTTGGTGGCCGCGTAACGCATGAACGGTGTGATCAGCGGCGCCGCCCGAGCGGCGCGCGTGAAACCGGGCCGGTCCGAATGCGCGATGGTGGCCTCCAGCACCGCGGTGCGCGGTCGGCCGTCGGGACCCGAACCCATTGGTGTCGCATGGGTTTCGACGACGCTGCCCGCGCCCTCCCCGTCCACGATGCGCATGACGATGGTGCGTGCCTCCGGGCAACTGAACTCCGCGACGACAGGGACTCCGACGCGTCCCATCCGGAAGGTCACCGCCACCATGAATCGGTCCGCCTCTTCGGTGGGGGTGGTGAGCACGTCGAGCCGGGTGAACGAGTAGGGGTGAAACCACGCCCCATGCCACGGATCGAGCCGGTTGGCGATGACGTCGCTCGGTTCGCAGACCCCCACCACGTGGGCGACCGCGCTCAGGGTGTCGCCGGCCGGCCGCTGCGCAATCACCGGCCGGTCCAGCGGGTCCTCCGTGCCCACCGCGTCGAGCCGCACCCATGCCAGGACACCGTCGTCATGACTGGGCAACGGGCTCCAGCCGAATTCGCGCGCGTGTCCGTCCAGGGTCAGCCCGTGCCAGCGGCAGATCAGCGCGCCCCGGTGCACGGTGCCGGTGGCGAGGTCGGCACCCAAATGGGGGCAACTGCGGGGCCCCACGCACAACCGCCCGCGGTCGTCGCGCCAGGCCACGACCTCGACGCCGGCGACCCGGGCGCCGACTGGGCGCCCGGCGGGGACCTGGTGACTGGCGGCGAAGGCGTACCAGTTGCCGGTGGGTTTGCGCTGCGAGCGGCGCAGCGCGCCCTCGATGATGGCGGGTTGCGCGTCGCGATAGGTCGGGCGTTGATCGGCCCACGACATGCGTGGGATCACCTGCAGTGGCCACCCTTTGGTCCGGGTGGCGGACAGGCGCTGCTGTAGCTGTTCGCGGAACTTCATGGTGTGGTGGATCTTTCGCGGGCGGCAAGCCATCGAAGCAGCGGTGACCGGCCTTGGGTGGGTACCGTGGCCAACGGGTGTCCGGCTAATCCCCATCGTTGCAGGAGTTGGTTCGCGGCGCACCAGCCGGTGGTTGCGGCGCGCTCCATGAGCGCCACCGGCAAGTCGATGCGGATGGCGTCGCCGGCCAGCAACAAGCCCGGCGTGGGCGTGCGGACCGGGGGACGGAAGGGATAGGAGCCCGGCGCAAACAGCGGGCAGTCGCTGCGATGCAGCAGCTTTTCGTGGACGATTTGCGCCGCAGCGGTTTCCGGATACACCCTGTGTAGCTGTCGTAGCGCGGCGTCCCGCGACGGCGCGGAATCCAGGGCGTACGAGTGCAACTCGACCACCGAACCATGATGCGCGCCGGCCCAGTCGCGGGCTTCGCTTTCGTAGCGCTCCAGCACGCTGATGTTGTCGAGCGGTTCATGGCCGGCGGTGCCCAAAAACGCCGGCCGGTGCGCCGCGACCGGTCGGTCGAGCCACAGCCGATGCACGGCGAACGGCGGCGCGCTGCGCAGCCGCGAGATCTGGGTGCGCCAGGCCTCGGTGCCCAGATCCGGGGACGCCGCGACGATCCGCTGTAAACCCGCGACGTCGGTGGCCAATACGACGGCGTCGACCTCGCAGTGGTCATCG
>NZ_LZKY01000353.1:0-2211 GCF_001673055.1 Mycobacterium sp. 1245801.1 | reverse complement strand
GCCGGCGCGCCATTGTTCGGCGTGGCGGTTGGCGGCGGCGAAAGTGAGCCGCCAGTCGTATCCGCGGGTCCAGTTATCGTCGGCGTACTTCTTGGCGCCGACGCCGAAGTGTTTGGCGAGTTGGCGGAGGGCGTCGGGCGGGATGCGGTCGTAGCGGGATTGACCGTAGTCGCCGTGCCAGACGCCGTGTGGCGCTTTGGGGTCGACGAGGCGGAATGCCTCCCATGCGGCGGCGATGAGGTGTGGCCAGTCGGTCGCGGCGTCAACTTCTTCGCCGGCCCAGAACCGCCAGGCGTGGTCCATCATGCGGGCGTACGATCCGGGTCGTCCACCGAACCCGCGGGTGCCGGCGTGAATCGCTAACCGCCGCAACGGTTCCGCCGGGATCAGGTCGTATCGTTCGTCGTTGCCGGCTTTCTGGCCGCCGGTGGCGGAGGTGTGGACGGTTTCGCCTGTGCTCATGGTTGGTGCTCCTGGGTGTTGAGGTTGATGCGTATGTTGTCGGGGTGGGTGGCGAACACGTTCACGACGGTTTGGCCGGTGTCGTTGATGGAGAGTTGGACGAGGATGGTGTCTTCGAGGCGCCATGTTCGGCGGGCGCTGAGGGTGGGGTGTGTGTCGCTGGTGTTGGCTGCGACGCAACGGAATCCGCTCACGCTGCTTCCCTTTCGCGTATCAGGTCGCCGCGGCCGTACCGCTCCGCGCAGGTGCGACATTCGGCCATTCGTATGGGGTGGCCCGCGCCGTCGGCGTATCCTGCGTCGCCGCCGGGGAATTCGGTGTGTTCGATGTAGAGTTCGCCGGGTTGTATGACGTGGCAGCCGTATCGGATGGTGCGCGCTCGGCGGACGCGCTTGGTGTAGGTGCTCACCGCCTGTCCTGTTCGTCTTTTGCGATGCGGCCGGACCAGATCGTTCGGGAGTCTTTGTCCATCAGGACGATTTTGGCGCCTTCGGGAAGCCCCGTGACGCGCAGAAACCCGGGCTCTCCGGTCATCCCCATCGGACCCATCGGCCCTGTATCACCTCTCGGACCCCGCAGGCTGGACAACAGTCTGTCCTTGATTCGTTGCAGCCGTGATGGTTTCGGCTGTTCGTAGTCGGCGAACACCTCGTCGTCGTCGCAGAATGCGCAGTAGGTCATTTCGCGCGGACCTCGAGCACCGTCGGGAATGACGAGAAGAAGCCGACGCGGTAGCCGCCGGTTCGGATGTCGTACACCTTGCCGGCCTCGAGTTGGTTCCAGGTGTCCCAGTCGTTGTAGTTGCCGGCGAGGCTGCCCTTGACGTCGAAGGCCCCGCAGGTGGTGGAGACCCGCTTGACGCGCTGCAGGGCGCCGTCGTCGTCCTTCTCGTAAACCATGTCCTTGGCCTGGACGGTGCAGTCGGCGTGCCATTGCTGGTTCTGGAATGCGCACCCGGAAATGGTTGCGGCGGTGAGCGTTACGGCGGCAATGGTGTTGCGGATGTGCATTAGTCTTGTATCCCTTCGACTTTGCGCCAGTAGCCGACGGCGGGCCGGTCTGGGCATTTGATGATGATCTGTTTGCCGTAGCGGAGGGTGTCGCCGCCGTCTTGGCTGCGGATGTTGGTCGCGATGAAGCTGTGGGCGTAGTCGCGGTCGTAGGCGTCGCGGACGGTGATGGGTATGCGGATGCCGCCGCGTTGCCGGATGGTGCATTCGCCCATTTCGACGATCACGCCGTCGTCGGCCGGTGTGTACCAGCCGGGCTCGCGCCGGGCGGCGACTTCGCCCGCGATGCGGTATTCGGTGAGGCCGTTCCCGTCCGTGAATCCTTGGATCATGGTGACGGGGTCGTTGCTTGACGGTTCCGGTCTCACGCCGCCACCTCCGCGGCCTGGCGGCGGGCGCGGCGTTTCGCTTTGCGGGCCTCATGCGCGCGCACCTTGCGGTTGTCGCGACGTTGCTGCGCGGTGAGGCGTTGGCAGCGCGAGCGGTTGGGGTTGTGTTCGCGGTCGCCGTTGGCGCGTGCGCGGCGGGCTGCGCGGCCGGTCAGCCAGCGCGGCTCGGGCTTTTCGTCGATGTGGCCCTTGTCGATGACGGCGGCCATCGCTTCGAGGGTGGGGATGGTCATGGAATGTGTTGCCTTTCAGTCGGTGCCGGGTTGGAATAGGCCGTGGCCGCAGTTGCCGCAGCGGGCGTCGGCCAGGCCGTAGCAGCTGGGGTCGATGGTCGCGATGCAGCCGCGGCG
>NZ_LZKY01000352.1:0-646 GCF_001673055.1 Mycobacterium sp. 1245801.1 | reverse complement strand
GGCGAGCGCTATCCCGGCGACGCCGGGGTGCTGGCGGCGCTGCTGCTGAACCGCATCACCCTGGCCCCGGGCGAGGCGGGTCGCCACGATCGGGCCTAGGCCCCGGTCACAACCCCACCGTCGCCCTGAACAACTTGGTGGGTTGGTGCGCGACCAGCCGGATCGGGGCGTCGTCGGCCGCGACCCAGGCGGCCATCCCCCGCTTCAGTGTCAGCGAGCCGGATTTGCCGTGCACCGTTGTGCAGCCCTGGCTGCACAACAGGATCTGCGGGCCGTCGTGGCTGCACGTCGCGTCCACCTCGTGGCCGACGTACTCGTCGTCGAGCTGCAACAGGGCGACGGCGAACTCGTCGGTCGGCGTCTCATAGATCAGGCCGAAACCCTCGCGGCGGATGGGCGGGCGCAGCTGCTCCTCGGTGGTGGGCGCGAAGTCCAGCACGCGCAGCAGCTCGGGCACGTCGACGTGCTTGGGGGTCAGCCCGCCGCGTAACACGTTGTCGGAGTTGGCCATCACCTCCACCGCGAAACCGCGCAGGTAGGTGTGCAGGTTGCCGGCGGAGACGAAGATGGCCTCGCCCGGGGCCAGGGTGATGCGGTTCAGCAGCAGCGCCGCCAGCACCCCGGCGTCGCCGGGATAGCGCTCGCC
>NZ_LZKY01000351.1:0-636 GCF_001673055.1 Mycobacterium sp. 1245801.1 | reverse complement strand
ACCCTTGCGGAAGAAGTTCTCGCAGCCGGTCAGGTAGTGCATGTACTTGTCGTAGACCTCTTCGGACTGCAGGGCGATCGCCTGCTCGCGATTGGCCTCGAGTGCCTCGGCCCACAGGTCCAAGGTCCTGGCGTAGTGCAGCTGCAGCGACTGGACGCGGGTCAGGTCGAAGCCCGCGGTCACTCCGTACTCGCCGACGGTCTGCGGCGTCGGCAGCCAACCGCCGGGGAAGATCTCGGCCAGGATGAACTGCGAGAACTGCACGATTTCGTGGGTCAGCTTCAGGCCCTTGGCCCGCGCGTCTTTGAACGACGGCCGAACGATGGTGTGCAGCAACATCACTCCGCCGGGCGGCAGCGCCTGGTAGGCCATTTTGAAGAAGCGGCCGTAGCGCTGCCGGCCGAAGTGCTCGAACGCGCCGATGGACACGATGCGGTCCACGGGCTCGTGGAACTTCTCCCAGCCCTCCAGCAGCACCCGCCGGCTGCGGGGGGTGTCCATCTGATCGAAGGACTGCTGCACGTGCTCGGCCTGGTTTTCCGACAGCGTGAGGCCGACGACGTTGACGTCGAACTTCTCGATGGCCCGCCGCAGGGTGGCCCCCCAGCCGCAACCGATGTCCAGCAGCGTCATCCC
>NZ_LZKY01000350.1:0-38989 GCF_001673055.1 Mycobacterium sp. 1245801.1 | reverse complement strand
AACTCCGCCAGTTCGTCGAAGAGCTCCCCGAGACGTTCCTTCGGGGACGCTTCGACGCTGGCTGCAGTCGCGGTCGGGGACATGACGCCATCATCACAGCCACCACCGACAAATCCGGGCCGCCCGCGACCGACGTTCGCCAGCGGCCCTAGGATTCGGACGCCGGGTTTCGCTCTCCGTCGTCGCCCGCGTGCCCACGCCATTTGCGGTAGCCGCGATGCGCGGCGAACGCGCCGACGATCGCGCTCACGCACCACACCGCAATCGCTGCGTAGGCCAGCGGCGACGACCGATTCCCGATCGACGCGCCCAGCGCGGTGTAGGCGAATGCCCGTGGCGCCGAACCGATAAAGGCCCCAACACCCATCTGCCACACCGGAACTCCGAAAGCCCCGAACGCATAGGAGGCGAGCGCATCGGAGATGCCGGGGACGAAGCGCTGGCCGACGACCGCCCACAACCCGCCGCGCCCGATCAGGGCGTCCATGCGATCGGCCCGGGCGCTGCCCAGCAGTGCGCGCGCGCTGTCGCGGCCGGCGCGACGACCGACGAAACTGGCGACGATCGCGGTGCCCACCGTCGCGCCCAGCGTCACGAAGACACCCAGCAGCGGACCGAACAGCAACCCACTGCCCGCGGCCAGTATCGAGCCGGGAACGAACAACGCGCCGACCACCGCCGAGACCGCCACGTAGGTCAGCGGCGCCGCCGGCCCGGTGGCCGACACCACGCCCCGGATCTCGTCGATGTTGATCACCCGCGCCACGGCCACCAGATAGAAGACCACGGCCAGAAACGCGGCGAACACGGCGAGCCGCGCGATGTGGGCACGCCGCGAGCCGGGCCGCGGTGCCGGTGCGGGAGCGTCGTCGTCGTCCATGTCGACCGCGATTCTTCCGCACCGCTGCCCGCCCACCCCATCCGGCTATTTCCAACACGGGGCGGTGCGGGGCCCCCGGGAACGCCGCTGGTTCGCACTGCTGACCGAGAAGGCGTTCGGGTCGGGCCTGAAAGACAATGTGGCACAAGCATACTGGTAAGTAATGGAGCACTGGCCGCCCGGCGACGCGGTGTACATATTCGGTTTCAGCCGCGGCGCACACACGGCGGGCGCGCTGGCGGGCACGCTACCAAAGCGCTGGCCAGGCCGGCCCCGCACTTACCTGACCGACCGCAGCCGCTGCCGCAACCCGGTGGCCCGCAGCGCCCGGCGTTCGATCGCCGCGCGGACCGACGCCTCGGGGCCCACCACCCGCACCTTGGTCTTCGCGCGCGTCACCGCGGTGTAGAACAGTTCGCGCGTCAGCAGTCGCGAATCCTCCGGCGGTATCAGCACCGTCACCTCGTCGGCCTGGCTGCCCTGGCTCTTGTGGATGGTCATGGCGTGCATGGTCTCCACCTCGCCGAGGCGGCTGGTCGCGAAATCCAGCGGGCCGGTCGCGCCGGCGATGACGGCCCGCAGCCCGTCCGCGCCGGCCACCGTCACGCCCGTGTCGCCGTTGTAGAGGCGCAGCCCGTAGTCGTTCGCCGTCACCAGCAGGGGACGCCCGGCATACCACTGGGACCAGGCCGGCTGTCCGGTCGCTTCGCCAATCCACTTCTGCACCTGGCTATTCCAGTGCGTCGCGCCGTAGGGCCCCTCGCGGTGCGCACACAGCAAGCGATGTTCGTCCAAGGTGGCCAAGGCCTGTGGCACCGCGCCCAGCAGCGCGGCCGAGCGCAGCCGCAACGCGTGCGCAACCAGCACCTCACGCAACCGGCCGGCCGGGCGCTCGGAGTCCACCCACTCGACGTGTTCACCGCCTGCCGTCAACAACTCCAGGACACGGTCCGCGTCACCGACCCGGATCGCCTCGGCCAGGGCGCCGATCGACGTGCCGTATCGGTGCGGGGTGCGCAGGGCGGCCACCCGGACATCGTCGCGACCGGCCAACCCGTCCACCAGGTCGGCCAGCACCGCACCCGCTTCCACCGAGGCCAACTGGTCGGGGTCGCCGACCAGGATCAGCCGGGTGTCCGGCCGGACGGCTTCGACCAGCCGGGCCATCATGGTCAACGACACCATCGACGTTTCGTCCACCACGATGACGTCGTGTGGCAGCCGATTGCCGCGATTGTGCTTGAACCGCACCGACGTATCCGGCCGGGGCCCCAGCAGCCGATGCAGCGTGGTTCCCGGAAGACCCGTCAGCCGCGCCCTGTCCGCCGCGGGCAGCTCCTGGATTCCCGCGGCCACCGCTTCGGCCAGCCGGGCCGCCGCCTTGCCGGTCGGTGCGGCCAGCGCGATCCGGGGACGGGGCCGGCCGGCACGCTCGGCCTGTTCGACCAGCAGGGCGAGCAGGCGGGCGATCGTGGTGGTCTTGCCGGTCCCGGGCCCGCCGGTCAACACGGTCAGCGCCTGCGACACCGCGATCTCGGCGGCGGCCCGCTGCTCGTTGTACCCGGACGGGAAAAGCCGGTCGTAGGTGGCTGATTCGACGCTGGCGGGCGTCACCGAAAGCGCCAGCAGGTCGGTGCACACTTGCTCTTCCTCGAGCCAGTACCTGTCGAAGTACAGCAGATCCCCGAGCAGCCTCAGCACTGGCGGCGTCTGCAGCATTGCGTTGGCCCGCACCGCCGCCATCCAGTCGTCGGCCTCCGGCCAGGCCAGGTCGGGCGCACTCACCTGCGCGGGTACCGCGCGCAGATCGACGCACACCGACCCGCCCCGCAGCGCGCGCACCACCAGGGCGACCGCGAGCGCCACCCGCTCGTCGGGCTCGCCGGTGAGTGCCGTAAGCCGTTGCGCGACATGGATATCGGCGGTCTCGAAAACGCCGGCATCGGCGAACGTGCGCAGCAGCCCGGTCGCGAACATCGCTTCGACCGTCACGCGGCCACCCCCCGCGCGTCGAGCAGGTCCGACAGCGCCGCAACCAACGGCCAGGGCGGCCGCCAATCGAAGACCCCCGCCGGGTGGCCGTCGAGCACCGGCGTGTCGGCACCACACATGCCCCGCAGGAACAGATACAGGACGCCGCCGAGATGCCGGCTCGGGTCGTAATCCGCCAACCGCCACCGCAAAAACCGGTGCAGCACAGCGCAATACAGTAGCGCCTGCAGCGGATAGTCCGAATGCAACATCGCCTCGGCCATCCGTGGCCGGTCGTAGTCGGCGGCGGTCAGCGGTCGCTCCGGTTCCCCGAGCCGGTTCGTCTTGTAATCCACCACCACGAACCGGTGCCCGGTGCCGTCCGGAACGCGGAGCACGGCGTCGACGGAACCGGTGAGGTATCCGCGCAGCGACTGATCGCCCAGGCCCGGTTCGGCCAGCCGGTCGGCATACGATGCCAGCACGTCGTCGTGCGGCAGGTGCTCGCGCAACAGCGGCGCCAGATCCGCCAGCCGGACCGGGGTAGCCGTCGACCGACGGTCGCCGCCGGCCAGCGGCAGCTCAAAGTCCAGCTCGCGCAGGCGGTCTGACAATCCGATCTGGCGCAGCGTGATCCCGCCCGTCAACGCACCCAGCGGCGTGTCGTGCATCGGCACCATCGCCGCGGCCAGCTCCTCGGGGGCAACGGCAACCGGCCACCACGTTGAGTGCGTCCGGATGTGCGCCTCCAGCTCGGCGGCCAGGTCCGCAGCGAAGGGGTCGGCCGTCTCCAGCACGGCGTGCACCAGCGTGCCGAACGTGGCGCCCGCGGGAAGGTCGGCCATCGGCGAGGGCACGTCCGGCCCGGACACCGCGGACACCAACGGGATGTCGCCGGCTTCGTCGTCAAGCTCGTCGATTTCGGGTTCGCTGCCCACCCCGCTGGTTTGCGCCGCCCGGATCAGACCGGAATACGAGGTGCGCCGCCAGCCGGTGTCGATGCCGCGGTGGAAGTGGCGATTCTCCAGGCGCGCGGGCACCGGCCCGGCGGGCAGCGTCGGGGCCGCCGCCACCAGCGACTCCTCGATGACCGGGCCGCCGGCCGCCTCCCACTCGCGCAGCCGGGCCAGGGCGTCGTCGTCGGAGACCTTCGCGGGTTCGCACCGGTCCGGCACCACCGGCTCGCCGGGCCGGCGGCCGCGCAGCAGCCGCGACAGGCCGCCGTTGGGCTCGTAGTACGCCGGCGACCACCACGCCACCACCTGGGACTGCGCCCTGGTGAGCGCGACGTAGGTCAGGCGGCTGTCGTCGCTGGCGTCCTCTTTGCGGCCCAGTCGCTCAACGGTTTTGAAGTCGGGGCTGTCCTTGCCCCCGACGTGCAGGCAACGCGTGCCGTCCTCATCGTGGAACAGCACCACGTCGCTGTCCTGGGTGTTGCGATTGAACGCGAACGGCAGGTACACGATCGGGTACTGCAGGCCCTTGCTGACGAAGACGGTCATGATCTGGACGGCGGCGGCGTCGCTGTCGAGCCGGCGATTGCGTTCCGGCGCGCCGCTGCGCTCGTCACGCTGCCGGCGCAGCCAATCGCGCAGCGCGGGCAGGCTGTAGTGCTCGCGGTGCGCGACATCCTGCAGCAGCTGGGTGACATGGGCCAGGTCGGTCATGTGCCGCTCGCCGCCCTGCCAGGCGAGCACGCGGTTGCCCATGCCCAGCAATTGAGCGGCCTCGAAGATGGCCGCGACGCCGCGTTCGCGGGCGTGACCGGCCCACTCCCGCAAGGTTTTCGCGATCCGATCCGTGAGCGCGTCGCCGCCGGCCACCAGCGACTCGGCCGTCTCGCCGAAGAACATCGTCGCCGCGGCCGCGCGCACCATGCCGGGCCGGTGCGGTTGATCGAAGGCTTCCAGCAGGCACAGCCAGTCCTCGGCCGCCTCGGAGGTGAACACGTCGGAGTTGCCGGTGTAGACCGCGGGAACGCCCGCATCGCAGAGCGCGGTGAAGCAGGCGTGCGCGTCTCGGTGCTTCTCCACGATCACCGCGATGTCGCGGGCCTGCAGCGGTCTGCCGCCGAAGGTGGCACCGCTGGCCAGCAGCGCGCGGATGTCCGACGCGAGGTCCGCCCCGATGTGCTCGCGCACCTGGTCGATCGGAAGGTTCGCAATACCGCGGCGGCCCAACGTCTTCCGCGCCACCACGCGCAGCCGGAACGGCTCGTTGTGCGGCGCACCGGCGAGCCGGTGGCCGCGGTGATGCGCGTCGACGTCGTTCACGACGATCGCGGGGTCACCGAGCTGCGCGCCGCGCAGCACCACTTGCAACCGTTGCAGCAGCGCGGAGTCGCTGCGCCAGTTGGTGTCCAGCGTTTTGCGCTGGCCCGCCGTCTCGGCCGCCCGCAGATACGTGACGATGTCACCGCCGCGAAACGCATAGATCGCCTGCTTCGGGTCGCCGATGAGAATCACGGTGGAGCGCCCGCTGAACGCCCGGTCGATCACTTGCCACTGCACCGGGTCGGTGTCCTGGAACTCGTCGACCATGACGATCGGCCAGCGTTGATGCATGCGCAGCCGGGCGGGAGAGCCCTCGGTGGCCAGCGCCTCGGCCAGCCGGATCAGCAGGTCGTCATAGCCGAGCACGCCCAGCCGCCGCTTACGCGTATCCAGTTCGGCCAGAACATCATTGGCGAACCTGAGGCTGACGGCGGCCCGCGAGTCCGGATCCGGGTCGCGCGGCCGCAGCTGGGTCGACGGGTTCTTCACCACCTCGCGGGCCAGCCGCAGCGCCTCGCGGTAGTGCAGCACCGGATCGTCGCGTTCCTGGCCGAAGTGGGCCAGGTACAGATCGTCGACGATCTCGGTCACCAGGTCATCGAGGCTGTCGAGCAACGTCACGCTCGCGGCGGTGTCGCCGGCCACGCCGAGCGAGCGCAACACCAGCTGGCAGAACTGGTGGGTAGTGGCGATCGTCGCCGCGTCGAAACCGGCCAGCGCGTCACGGAGACGCTGCCGGCGCGCCGCGCGCTGCTCGTCGGTGCCCTCGAGCAGGTGCGCCACCACCTGGTTGTCGCCGACGGTCAACGGATCGGCGAAAGCGCGTACCGCGTCGACCATTTGACAGCGGACGCGTTCGCGCAGCTCCTGGCTGGCGGCCCGGCCGAAGGTGATGAGCAGCATCTGGTCCAGCGCCGCCACGCCCTCGGCGACATATCGGGTCACCAGCGAAGCCAGCGCGAAAGTCTTGCCGGTTCCCGCGCTGGCCTCCAGCACCGTGGTGGACCGCTCGGCCGGCAGCGGACCCAACAGGTCAAAGCGTTCCATCTACACCGGCTCCCGCTCGGCGCGCAGCATCGGCAGCCAGACCCGGGCGGCGTAGGCGCCGAGCCGGTTGTCCTCGCCGTCGCACTCCTCGCCCGGCCGCACGGGTTGCATCAGCTCGTCGAGCGGGGCTCCCTTTCCCCACGCCCGCACGTGCGCCGGGGCCTGGTCCTCACCCGGAAAGCGGTCACTGGATCTCCACCGGTAACGGGCCTCGGTCACCGGGTCCTCGCCGCCGTGCCGGGCGGCCGCCCAGGCGTAGGACGTCTTGATGGGCAAGGGAATCGGTTCACGCCGCCCGGCGTCGTAGACCGCCACCAGCTCGCGCAGTATCTCGGTGGCGTCCTCACCCTCGCGCGGCCGCCCCAGGCCCTCCACCCGGGTGGTGGTCCCCCGGCGCATGCGGCCGATGCACACCGCCGACCAATCCCGGCCGGGGTCATGAGCGACCAACGCCAGCAATGGGATCCACGATTCGAGCAGATGCTTGCCGTCCAGCCGGGAATACGTCACCGACACCAACCGGTCGCCGTACACCGGTGACACCGTGCCGGTGAGGCGTCGCCCGCCGCCGAGGTCGACGTCGACGTCGTAGGCGGCCGCCGGGCGCTGACTCTCCATGTGACGCATCGCCTCGCGCGCCAACAGTGCCGCCTGGTCCCGGATCTCGGTGACCTTGCGCCAGCCCAGCTGGCCCGGGGGCAGCGTGCCGCGGCGCCACTCGGCTTGCCGCGCATCGTCGGGTGTCATGCCGCGCAGGATGTCGCCCAGCATCCGGTCGCCGACCGTCCACTCCTCGAGGCCGTCGATGTCGACCGGGATCGCGTCCTGCACGCCGTCGACGTCGTAGGGCAGCGTGAATTCCAGCGCGCGGAAGAAGCCCTTGACCGGATCCTTGAAGAAGCCGACGAGGTCGGCGAGGATGACGTCGTCCGCCGGCGGTGGGGGCAGCGGCGCCGAGATGAATTTCGGTCGTGCGCTGTGGTCGCCGGCGGTGGCGCGTGCCGCGCGCAACACCGTGGGGTCGAAACTGAACGGCACGTCCGGCACCAGCCGGCCAGGGATCACATTGCGAATGTCGAAGGGCTGCAACGGATGTTGGACGACGATGCGGTCGCGCACCTTGACCGGCGTGGTCACGTCGAGGGTGTCGAGCAGTTCGGCCAGCGGCACCGCCGGGGGACGCGGCTGCCCCGAGTACTCGTTGGCGCCGGTGTAGGTGATGACCAATTTCTCGGTGGCCGCGCCGATCGCGTCGAGCAGCAGTTGCCGGTCCTCGGAACGGATGTCGCGTTCGCCGGTCATCGGGCAGCGGGCCAGCGCGTCGTCACCGTCGACGATGCCGAGCCGTGGGAACAGCCCGTCGTCGAGGCCCACCAGGCACACCACCCGGTGTGGCACCGAGCGCATCGGCACCATGGTGCACACCGTGAGGGTGCCGGTGCGGAAGTTGGCCCGGGTCGGCCGACCGGAGAGGCGCCGCGTCAGCAGCGCGCGAACGTCGGCCAGCCGCAGGGGGGTGTCGCCGCGGGATCCGGCGTGCGCGGCGGTCTGGGCGAACTCGCGTTGCATCTGACCGGTCTGCCAGGCGTCCGCATCGCTGACCCGGGTCAGCATCGTGACGCCGTCGGTCAGGGTGGCCAGCCATTCGGTCAGCGGCCGGGCGCCGGTGAGCGAGTCCAGGACATGCTGGAGCCGCGCGACGAATTCGGCGAACTGGCCGGCCAATTGGACGCGATTGCTGCTGACGTCGTCAAGTGGCAGCGTCGCGTCGATCCACGCGTTCGAATCGTCCGACATCGCGACGCCGGCCAGGATCCGGTCGATGCCGAAACGCCATGTGTTGTGTACGAAGTCGACGTGATAGGGCCGGCGATGCTGCTGATCCAATCCCCACCGGATGTTGGCCTGCCGGACCCAGCGGGTGATGGCCTCCAAATCGTCGTCGGTGAGCCCGAATTGCGCACGCACGGGCGGGGCCTGCGCCAGGTTGAGCACCTCGCTGGCCGTCACCCGGCCGGCCGCCAGCGCCAGCAGCTGCGCGGCCACCCCCAGCAGCGGATTGGTCTGGATCGGCGAGCGGTCCGCCAGCCGCACGCGCAGCTGGTGGGCCGGATGCGCGCCGTGCACCACGTCGCCCAGGCCGAAGTCGGCCACGATCAGCGGCGCGTAGGTCTCGATGTCCGGGCACATCACCAGGATGTCGCGCGGCTCGAGCGTCGGGTCGTCCTGCAACAGGCCGAGCAGCACCTCGCGCAGCACGTCGACCTGGCGGGCCGGACCGTGGCAGTTGTGGATCTGCACCGATCGGTCGTCGGCGGCCAGCGTGCGCCCAAGTGGGCGAACGGCATTGGCGGCGATGTCGGACTGCAGCCAGCCGAGCAGCGTGTCCGGGCGGACGTCGCCGGGTAGGTAGTCGTCCGTCCGCGCGTCCGCCGGCAGGCTGCGTTGCAGTTCACGCAGGTCGCGTCCCAGCGTCGCGAGCAGCGGATGGGACACCGCGCGATGGCTGACGTCGTCGCGCCGGGGAATCGCGCCATGCGCGCCGGCCAGCGCGCGCCACAGCTCGTCGCTGGGGTGCGGTAGCCACAGATGCAGCTCGTGGTGGGCGGCCACCGCCTCCAACAGCTCGACGTCGGTGCGGGCCAATCGGGTATGCCCGAACAGCGACAGCCGCGGCGGCAGCGCGCTGGGCGCCGCCTTCAGCCGCGCGATGGTCTTCCCGTGACGGACGTGCGGCGGGTCGGCGGCGACCCGCGCGACCAGCGCCCGCCACAGCTGCGGCTGCCAGTGCAGGTCCTCGTCGAGATCACCGATGTCCCCGTTGCCCCAGTCGACGAGCAGCTGCGGGCGTTGCCGGGCGTAGGAGTCGAACAGCCCGGCCAGCCGGCGCGCGACCTCGTATCGCCTGCCCTGGCGCAGCTCGGCCTCCGCGCCGGTGTGGAAATGACCGACATGCGATGCCAGCGTGCGGCACCACGGTTCGTCCAGCGAGCAGTCGATCGCCTCCAGCAGGGGCCACACCATGGCGTCCGGTGACCACGGATCGTCGTCGGCGGTGCCGGTGATCTCGGCGATCAACGAGCCCGGGCTGCGAAACGCCACCCCGGCGCACACCCCGTCGCCGCCGCGCGCGCCGAGCACATGGGACAGCCGCTGGCTGAGCCAACGCTCCACGCCGCGCGCGGGCACCACGACCAGTTCGGTGGCGAACGGGTCGGGCAACGGGTTGGCCAGCAGGGCGCCGAGGCCGTCGGCCAGGAGATCGGTGCGCTCGGCACGGTGCAGATGAAGCGGCATTGCGGTGTCACGATAAACCCCGATACCGACGCGGTGGCCTACTTCGCCAGCGTGAACTGGTTGACGTCGATGTATCCGGCCCGGAATGCGTCGGCGCAGCCCGTCAGGTACCGCATGTAGCGCTGGTAGACCTCTTCGGACTGGATCTCGACGGCCTCGCGGTGGTGCGCCTGCAAGGCCTCGGCCCAGTGGTCGAGGGTGCGGGCGTAGTGCAACCGCAGCGACTGCCTGCGTTTCAGGTTGAAGCCCATCTTCGAGGCGTGGAACTCCACGATCTCGATCGCCGGCAGCTGGCCGCCCGGGAAGATCTCGGTGGCGATGAACTCGTTGAAGCTCGTCTGCTCCTCGGTCATCGGCAGCTCACGCTCGACGATCTGCTGCGGGGTCAGCATGGTGATGGTGTGCAACAGCATCACCCCGTCCTCGGGCAGGGTGCGGTGGGCCATCGCGAAGAAGTCGTCGTAGCGGTCGTAGCCGAAGTGCTCGAACGCGCCGATGGAGACGATCCGGTCGGCGTACCCGTCGAACTCTTCCCAGCCGTGCAGCAGCACCTGCTTGCTGCGTTCGGTGTCCAACGAGTCGAGGAGCTTCTGCACGTGCGCGGCCTGGTGCTCGGACAGGGTCAGACCGATGACGTTGACGTCGTAGTTCTCCAGCGCGCGGCGCATCGTGCCGCCCCAGCCGCACCCGATGTCCAGCAACGTCATGCCCGGTCGCAGGCCCAGCTTGCCCAGCGAGAGGTCCATCTTGCGCAGTTGCGCCTCTTCCAGCGATATGTCCCGGTTGCGATCCCAGTACGCGCAGCTATACGTCATGGTGGGGTCGAGGAACAACCGGAAGAAGTCGTCGGACAGGTCGTAATGGGCCTGGACCTCTTCGAAGTGCGGCGTCAGGTGCTCTGCCACGGCGGGTACCCGCCTTTCTGACTCGGGGCCATTCGGTTGTTGACGAGCGGGCCGCTCATTTGGTTCACCCCGGCTTCCCGGAAACGCGATAGTCAAACCCAACCGGCCGGCAACCGCGGCCGTCTCGCGCAGAACGTGTTGAGCTGTGGCCCAAGGTGTTTGGCTGCGTTGGCGCCCGTGCACTCACATGTGTCGCGGCTAGACTGCGGGCGAACGCGCAATCGCCACCTGGGAATTCACCAGATCCTACGCCGGTTGACGCGGGAAAACAGTTACTGGAGGCAACCAGATGGAAGCTTGGGACGCGATTCGTGCACGTCGCAATGTCCGGGAGTACCAGCGCAAGCCGATACCGGCCGAGGACCTGGACCGCATCGCCGAAGCGGGCTGGCGCGCGCCCTCGGCGAAGAACCGCCAGCCGTGGGACTTCGTCATCGTCACCGACGGCGACCAGCTGGCCGAGCTGTCCACGGTCTGGCGGGGCGCCGGTCACATCGCCGGGGCGGCGGCCGCGATCGCCATCGTGGTCCCGGTGCCGCCCGACGAGCGCCGAGTGGTGACCGACAACTACGACGTCGGCCAGGCCACCATGGCGATGATGATCGCCGCCACCGACCTGGGGATCGGGACCGGTCATTCGTCGGTGGGCGAGCAGGACAAGGCGCGCGCCATTTTGGGCGTGCCCGACGAGTACCTGGTGGCTTTCCTGCTCGGCCTGGGCTACCCCGCCGATCGCCCGCTCGCGCCGATCCGCAAGCCGAACCGGCGGCCGTTCGCCGAGGTGGTACACCACGGCCGTTGGTAGCGCGCACGGTGAAAAACCTTCGGCGCCTTGGTCGTAAGATGATCGGCGTGCACGACCATCGCGGCGACTACGGAATAGACGGTTCCTTTCACACCGTGTCGCCGCGCGCGCAGGCAGTAGGCATCGCCGCTCAGGCTGCCGGCCTGGCCGCGTTCGCCGGAATCAGCTGGGCGCGCGGCAAGCGGCTGCGGGCGGCCTTGGCCGCGGTGTCGTCCGCCGGCGTCGCGGGCGCCGTCGCCCTGTACATGTACGCCACCCGGGCCGGAAAATTCGTGGTCTGGGACCGGGTTCTCAGCGACCTGCGCCTGGCGGGCGACGAAACCGTGCTCGACCTCGGCTGCGGCCGGGGCGCGGTGTTGCTGGCGACGGCCAAGCGGTTGCCCCGGGGCCGCGCGATCGGCGTCGACCTGTGGCAGGCCGACCAGACCGACAACTCCGAGCGGGCCACGCTGGCCAACGCGGTGGCCGAAGGCGTCGCCGATCGGATCGAATTGCACACCGCGGACATGACCGCGCTGCCCTTCGCCGACGTAAGCGTCGACGTGATCGTCAGCAACCTGGCCATCCACAACATCCCCGGCCACGCCGGCCGGCGCCGGGCGCTCGAGGAAGCCGCGCGCGTGCTGCGGCCGGGCGGGCGGCTCGCCATCGCCGACCTGTGGGAGACGCGCCAACACGCCGCCCGGCTGCGCGAACTCGGCTGGCGCAACGTGCGGCGGCGCAATCTCGGCTGGCGCATGTGGTACGGCGGCCCCTGGTTCTCCACCCGCTTGGTCACCGCCACCAAGCCGGAATGAGCCCGGGCGGGTAGGGAGCTGTATCCGGCAGGGGGTGGGTAGATATCGCCACCGTTTCAGCTAGCGCATGCGCTAGCTGAAACGGCGAAGCATCAGTGGTCCGGACACGGCTCGGCGCAACTACGCTTCCCTTGCCACCACGCGCTGGCCCAGCAGCAGGGGATCGACCACTTCAGCCATAACGTTTGAGTATGCCGAAGCGCGCGACTGCGCCGGGCCGGACCGCAGGGCATGCTTGAGCGCTATGAACAGAACCGAAATCACCGAACAGGTCGTTTTAGCCCGGCTCCGTCAAGGGCTGACGTGGCAGGAGCTGGCCGACGCGATCGACCGGCCGCTGCTGTGGACCACCGCCGCGCTGCTCGGCCAGCATCCGATTCCGGTGGAGCAGGCCAAGGTTCTGGCCGAAAAACTCAAGCTCGACGAGTCCGCGGTAGCGGTGCTGGCGGCGCCGCCCATGCGCGGCGGACTGCCCACCGCGGTCCCCACCGACCCCACCATCTACCGCTTCTACGAGGCCCTGCAGGTTTATGGCGGCGCCCTCAAGGAGGTGATCGCCGAGCAGTTCGGCGACGGCATCATGAGCGCGATCAACTTCAGCCTCGACGTGCAGAAGAAGCCGCACCCGTCCGGCGACCGTGTCGTGGTGACGTTCGACGGGAAATTCCTTCCCTATCAATGGGTTGCGGCCGACGACTGACACGGAGTTGCCGAGTGAAGTGACGGCACGCCGCGCACGTGCCAGACTGGCGTCGAGGAGGCGAGCTGAACGCGGTGGCGGCCATTGGCGGCCACCGCGTTCGCCGTTTCAGCTCATCAAGACCTGCGGGGTCCGCGTTCCCCACGGGTCCGCGATGCGATCTATGGTCATTCCGGTGACTTCCCCGGCAGCGGCACGCGAACCGAGGCGGGCGGACGCCCTTAGCAGATCACACGCCGAATTCGGCTTCGATCCCGTCGATGCCGGCGCGGATGGCCGCCAGGGCGTCGGCGCGGGCGCGCAGCTTGGTGGCGGCGTGCGCGCGCTGATGCAGCCCGGCGAACTCCCGCGCGGCCTCCTCGGCGCGGTCGACCACCACCTCGGGCAACACGATCTCGTCGATAAAGCCTGCGGCGAGGGCGGTTTCACCGAAGAAGGTCTTGGCCAGCCCGCTGGCTTGCTGGTAGGCCGACGGCGTCAACCGCAGCTTCATGATTTCCAGGGCGGCATAGGGGATGACCATACCGATCGCGACCTCGTTGGCCTGGATGTTGTACGCGTGCGCGGCAATTCGGTGATCACCCGCCGACAGCAAAAACGCCCCCATCGCGATGGCGTGGCCGGTGCAGGCCATCACCACCGGCTTCGGATGGGACAGCAGGCGATGCGCCAGCTCGAATCCGCCGCGCAGCATGTCGATCGCGGGCTGCACCTCGCCGGAGGTGAGGATCTTCAGGTCGAAGCCCCCGCTGAACACCCGCTCGTTCCCGGTGATCACCAGCGCCCCGACGTTGTCCGCCTCGGCCCGGTCGATCGCGTCGTTGAGCGCCTGCTGCATGGTCGGGCCCAGCGCGTTGACCTTGCCGTCGTCCATCTTGATGACGGCGATGGAGTCTTTGGTGCTGTAGTGAACCGGGGCGGTCATCGGTTGCTCCTTGCCGTCAGGCGGGCTGGCTGTGGTGTTTGCCCAGGTCGTCTTCGGCGTTACTCCAGCGCAGGCTGACATCGGTGGGTTCGTCGAGTTGGCGGGTGCGCCATCGGTCCTGGGTTTCCCGGACCGCGGCGTTGATCCGCTCGATCTCGCTGCGGAACACCTCGGGACGGGTTTCCTTGCTGGCGTAGTGGAAGTAGGTCAGCAGGCCGCGCAGCAGCTCCAGCTTCTCCTTCTCCCGCTTCGCCAGGTCATGGGTGGTCATCAACTCGATGCGCTGCACGGGCGGCAGAGCGTCCCAATCCAGCACCACGTCGGTCTGCAGCGGCGAACGCTCGCGCTGCCAGAACCGCCGGGCGTGCGGCCGATCCGGCCGGTCGTAATAGGTCACGGTGCCGGTGAAGCGGGATTCGATGCCGCTGCCGATCTCGGCGCGGTCGAGCGCGGAATCCCACACCATGCGCCATTCCTGGCCCGGGGCCAGCATCGGCAGCTCGCTGGGAAGCCGCAATTCGACGACGTCGGCGTAGCCGTCGGTGGCGTTTTCGTACTCGGCCACCGTGGGGGGATTGTCAAAGGAAAAGCTGATGTCGTAGGCCGCGGTCCGGCCGAAATTGCGGACCACCAGCTCGATCACGTGCCAGTCGGCCGAATGCGGCTCCATGAACATCGCGACGTGCGGGCGGGTCTGCTCGGCCGCCGCGCGGCGATTGCGGTTGATCTGGCTGTTGGTGAAGACCAGCGTGACCACTGCCAGGACGATCGCCGCCCACGCTGCCCACGCAATCCAGGTGCCGGACCCGACGTGCGTGACTTCATGCCAGCTGTCCTGGATCCAACCCATGGAATCCACCCTCCGCTTATATCACAGAAGGCGGCCGCCGGATGGCCATCACCGAGCGATCCCCGGGCCGCTCAGCCGCCCATCAGCATTCGCCATTGGTCGAGGTCCGCGGCCCGATACACGTAGTTGGAACGCTTGACCTCCGAGAGCGAGGCGCTGGGCTCCGCCGAATACCAATGGCCGGGAAACACGGTCGGGTCACCGGGCAGGGTCGCGAGCCGCTGCAGGCTGCGGTACATCTCGTCGGAGTCGCCGCCGGGGAAGTCGGTGCGCCCGCAGCCCTCCAAGAACAACGTGTCACCGGCGACCAGGCGGCCGTCGAGCAGGAAGCACTGGCTGCCCGGCGTGTGGCCGGGGGTGTGCAGCAACTCGATCTCGATGTCGCCGATGCTGACCTTGTCATGGTTCTCGTGGGAGGTCAGGTCGCTGCGGCTTATCCCGGTGACACGCGAAACCCACAGTGCCTCATGGGTATTGACGTGCACCGGCACGGGTGCCCGCTCCAGCAGTTCGGCCAGGCCCGCCAGCGCGAAGCCCATCATGGATCCGCCCACGTGGTCGGGGTGGTGATGGGTCACCAGCACCCCCGACAGGTGCATGCCGTCGGCCTCGAGCGCGTCGAGCAGGTCGCCCGCGGCGTACGCCGGGTCGACGACGACGCAGTCGCCGGTTTGCCGGTCGCCGATCAGGTAGGCGAAGTTGCGCATCTGCGTCGCCATCATGTCGCCGGCGGCGAAGTCGCGACCGGAGAGCAGTTGGCGAAAGTACAGCCGGTCCTCTGGCACGTGACCAGACTAGGGCCTCGGCTCACACGGCCGGTTGCGGCCCGTTGGGCCGGTGTCCGCTGGGTATTGTTGGCGCATGAAGAAGAAGGTTGAAATCGAGCTGGACGTCGATCTGGTCGATGAGGCGATCCGCCGGTTTCATCTCCTCGACGCGCGCGAGGCCGTCAATCTCGCGTTGCGGACCCTGCTCAACGAAAGCGATTCCGTCGAACAGGACGACGAGTACGACGAGTTCAGCGACCTGGGCGCCTGGCAGCCCGGGCACCGGTCCGGCGGCAGCTGACGTTTGCCGCGGCTTCGCCGATCGCCGGGTGAGCCGCGGTTGCCCACGACCCGCCCCCAACGGGGCTTCGCGTGGTTTGGTTCCGCTGCAAGCCAGGCTGTACCCTCTTTTAGGCCCGCGCGGAGGAGATCGCTTCGGGTGCACGGCCCCCTTAGCTCAGTCGGTAGAGCGTTTCCATGGTAAGGAAAAGGTCAACGGTTCGATTCCGTTAGGGGGCTCGGCGGACGCCGAGCAGGCGTGGCGGCCCCGACCCCACAAGGGGTGGCCAGAGGCGATGTAGCTCAGTCGGTTAGAGCGAACGACTCATAATCGTTAGGTCGCCGGTTCGAGTCCGGCCATCGCTACAACACAACAGCAAAGCTTTATTCAGGAATTGAGAGAGAACCGTCATGGCTTCCAGTACCGATGTACGGCCGAAGATCACCTTGGCATGTGAGGTGTGCAAGCACCGCAACTACATCACCAAGAAAAACCGCCGGAACGACCCGGACCGACTGGAGCTGAAGAAGTTCTGCCCCAACTGCGGTAAGCACCAGGCGCATCGGGAGACACGCTAGCGGCCACCCGCGGGCGTTTACTCCGATTGACTAGGTAGTTTAAGAATCGTGCCGTTAAGTTCAAGCCTGGTGGGGATGCACTATCGCTACCCCGATCATTACGAGGTGGAGCGGGAGAAGATCCGCGAACACGCGACGGCCGTGAAAAACGACGACGCCTGGTACTTCGAGGAAAAGGCGGCCGCCGAACTCGGCTACAGGGGTCTGATCGCGCCGTTGACGTTCGTCTCCGTCTTCGGCTATCAGGCGCAGACAGCCTTCTTCAAGCACGCCAACGTCGCCGTCCAGGACGCCCAAATCGTGCAGGTCGACCAGGTGCTGAAGTACTTCGCTCCGCTGGTGGCCGGGGACAAGCTGTACTGCGACGTCTACGTGGACTCGATGCGTGTGTCGCACGGCACCCAGATCATCGTCACCAAGAATGTCATCACCAATGAAGCCGGTGACGTCGTGCAAGAGACCTACACGACCCTCGCGGGCCGTGCCGGCGAGGATGGAGAAGAGGGATTTTCTGATGCCACTGCGTGAGTTCAGCTCGGTGAAGGTGGGTGACCTATTGCCGGAGAAGACCTACCCGCTGACCCGACAGGACCTGGTGAATTACGCGGGCGTCTCTGGTGACCTGAACCCGATCCACTGGGACGACGAGATGGCCAAGGTCGTCGGCCTGGACACCGCGATCGCGCACGGCATGTTGACCATGGGCATCGGCGGCGGCTACGTGACCGCGTGGATCGGCGACCCCGGCGCCGTGACCGAGTACAACGTGCGGTTCACCGCCGTGGTGCCGGTGCCCAACGACGGTAAGGGCGCCGAGCTGGTTTTCAATGGCCGGGTCAAGTCCGCCGACCCCGAGACCAAGTCCGTGACCATCGCGCTCACCGCCACCACCGGCGGCAAGAAGATCTTCGGCAGGGCCATCGCGTCCGCGACACTCGCGTAGGCTATGGCGCTCAAAACAGACATCCGGGGGATGATCTGGCGCTACCCGGACTACTTCGTTGTGGGGCGGGAACAACTGCGCCAGTTCGCGCTTGCCATCAAGAACCGCCACCCGGCCCACTACGAGGAAGACGCCGCCGCCGAACTCGGCCACGACGCGATCATCGCGCCGCTGACCTTCGGGACCATCTTCGCCAAGCTGGTCCAGCTGGATTTCTTTCGGCACGTCGACATCGGCATGGAGACGCTGGTGATCGTCCAGGTCGACCAGCGGTTCGTGTTCTCCAAGCCGATCAAGGCCGGCGACAAGCTGTGGGCCCGCATGGACATCCTGTCGGTGGACGAGCGTTTCGGCGCCGACATCGTCGTCACCAAGAACATCTGCACCGACGACAAGGGTGAAGTGGTCCTGGAGGCCTACACCACGCTGATGGGCCAGTACGCCGACAACTCCGCGAACCTGCGCTGGGACCCGGACTCCGGTCAGGTCGTCAGAACGGCGTAATTAGTATCTGACTCTCGCGTCGATGTACACTCGGTCCTCGGGGTTTTCCCAGCATTAGCGCGCTTTCCGTGAGTCGAGCAATCGGAAGGCGCGCGTGTCATGTAAGCCCCGGTAGGTAAGCGCAGGTTGGCCTGCCAACCGCGAAGGGGCGTAGCTCAACTGGCAGAGCAGCGGTCTCCAAAACCGCAGGTTGCAGGTTCAAGTCCTGTCGCCCCTGCTAATGGCGAACGTCCTGGCATGGTGGACACTGGAAGAAGGTTCCCACCTTCGGCGGGATGGTTCGCGAGTGACTAGCAGACAAAGGAGCATGCGGTGAGCGACGAAGGCGATGTTGCCAACGACGCCGCAAGCGACGGCACTGACAAAGAGGACGGCCGCGCGAGCGGCGGTCGGACGGCGGTGGTGACGCGGCCCCAGCGCCCCACGGGCAAGCGGTCCCGGCAGCGGGCGGCCGAGGCCGGCGAGGACGCCGTATCGCCGGACGACGTCGAAGCCGCGACGCCGGAGAAGACCAAAAAGGGCGCCAAAGCCAAGAAGGCCGCCAAGCCCAAGAAGGCCGGCGACCACCGGGTCAACCCCTTCGTGTTCGTCTACAACTACCTCAAGCAGGTCGTTGCAGAGATGCGGAAGGTCATCTGGCCCAACCGCAAGCAGATGCTCACTTACACCTCCGTTGTGCTGGCTTTCCTGGCCTTCATGGTGGCGCTGGTCGGCCTGGCGGATTTCGGCCTGACCAAGCTGGTGCTGCTGGTGTTCGGCTGAGCGAGTGACGCCGCTTTTGAATGTGACGCCGCTTTTGAATGTGACAGAGAGGACTCAAACCGTGACTACCTTCGACGGTGACCCGTCCGCGGGTGAAGCGGTCGACCTGAAAGGGACCGACGAGGCCGCCGAGGCGCAGGCCACGGATACCTCTGCGGCCGCCGAGGTCACCGAGGCGACTGCGGACCAAGCTGTCGACGAGACGGCCGAGGCCACCGAGGCGCCCGAGGCGCCGGCCGAGGACGAGGACGTCGACCCCGCCGTCGCGCTCAAGGCCGAACTGCGCTCCAAGCCCGGCGACTGGTATGTGATCCACTCCTATGCGGGCTACGAGAACAAGGTCAAAGCCAACCTCGAAACCCGTGTGCAGAACCTCGACGTCGGCGACTACATCTTCCAGGTGGAGGTGCCCACCGAAGAGGTCACCGAGATCAAGAACGGCCAGCGCAAGCAGGTCAACCGCAAGGTGCTGCCCGGCTACATCCTGGTGCGCATGGACCTGACCGACGACTCGTGGGCCGCGGTGCGCAACACCCCCGGCGTCACCGGGTTCGTCGGGGCCACCTCGCGTCCGTCGGCGCTGACCCTCGACGACGTGGTCAAGTTCCTGCTGCCGCGCGGCGCGACGAAGAAGGCCGCCAAGGGTGCGGCCACCACGGCGGCCGCCGCCGAGGTCGGCGGGCTGGAACGTCCGGCCATCGAGGTCGACTACGAGGTCGGCGAATCGGTGACGGTCATGGACGGCCCGTTCGCGACGCTGCCCGCCACGATCAGCGAGGTCAACGGCGAACAGCAGAAGCTCAAGGTGCTGGTGTCCATCTTCGGCCGCGAAACCCCGGTCGAATTGACCTTCAGCCAAGTCTCCAAGCTCTAACCGGCGCATACGCCGGGCGTAAAACCAGGAAGGAACAGCACAATCTCATGGCCCCGAAGAAGAAAGTCGTCGGGCTGATCAAGCTTCAGATCCAGGCGGGGCAGGCCAACCCGGCGCCGCCGGTCGGGCCCGCGCTCGGTCAGCACGGCGTCAACATCATGGAGTTCTGCAAGGCGTACAACGCCGCCACGGAGAACCAGCGCGGCCAGGTCATCCCGGTGGAAATCACGGTCTACGAGGACCGCAGCTTCACCTTCGCGCTCAAGACGCCGCCCGCCGCCAAGCTGTTGCTCAAGGCCGCCGGCGTGGGCAAGGGATCGGCCGAGCCGCACAAGAACAAGGTCGCCAAGGTCAGCTGGGATCAGGTCAAGGAGATCGCCGAGACCAAGAAGGCCGACCTGAACGCCAACGACATCGACGCGGCCGCCAAGATCATCGCCGGCACCGCCCGGTCGATGGGTATCACCGTCGAGTAACACCCGCACCACCACCGTGGGAGGGCCAGCTTCGGCCCGCCGTCGGACGACGATGCAGGCCGGCAACGGCCTGAGGAGGAGTCCGACACCAGACAACCACGACCCAACATCGGATTGGATGAATCAATGAGCAAGAACAGCAAGGCATATCGCGCCGCCGCCGAGAAGGTGGACCGCGACAACCTCTACTCCCCGCTGGAGGCGGCCAAGCTCGCCAAGGAGACGTCGTCGAGCAAGCAGGACTCGACCGTCGAGGTGGCGATCCGGCTCGGCGTCGACCCCCGCAAGGCCGACCAGATGGTCCGCGGCACGGTCAACCTGCCGCACGGCACCGGTAAGACCGCCCGCGTCGCCGTGTTCGCCGTCGGCGACAAGGCCGAGCAGGCGCAGGCCGCCGGCGCCGACATCGTCGGCAGCGACGACCTGATCGAGAAGATCCAGGGCGGCTGGCTGGAATTCGACGCCGCGATCGCGACCCCGGACCAGATGGCCAAGGTGGGTCGCATCGCCCGGGTGCTCGGCCCCCGCGGCCTGATGCCGAACCCCAAGACCGGCACCGTGACCCCCGATGTCGCCAAGGCCGTGGCCGACATCAAGGGCGGAAAGATCAACTTCCGGGTGGACAAGCAGGCCAACCTGCACTTCGTCATCGGCAAGGCCTCGTTCGACGAGAAGGCGCTGGCCGAGAACTACGGCGCCGCGCTGGACGAGGTGCTGCGGCTCAAGCCGTCCGCGTCCAAGGGCCGCTACCTGAAGAAGATCGTGGTCTCGACGACGACCGGCCCGGGTATCCCGGTGGACCCCGCCGTCACCCGCAATTTCGCGGAGTCCTGAGCCCGGGCGGGTTATCCGCCGCACTCGACGATGCGCCGCCGCAGAAACTCGCGGCCCGGGTCCGATCCGTTGGACTCCAACGCGGCTCGATACCAGGGCAGCGCGTCGGCGGGTCTGCCGGCGCGCCGCAGCAGGTCGGCGCGCACGGTCGCGCTCAGATTGGTGCGGGTTAGCCGCGGGTCGCGTGCCACCTCGTCCAGGGCGGCCAGGCCGGCGTCGGGGCCGTCGCGGAATCCGAGGGCCAGCGCCCGGTTGGCGGCCACCACCGGCGAGTTGGTCAGCGCGAGCAGCCGGTCGTAGGCGGCGCAGATGGTGACCCAGTCGGTCTGCTCCCAGGACGGCGCCGTGGCGTGCAGCGCCGCGATCACCGCCTGGGGCAGATAGGGGCCCGTCGAGCCCTCAGCGTGACGCAACCGCTCGAGACCGCGCGCGATGCGGCCCCGGTCCCACCGGCGCCGGTCCTGGTCCTCGAGCGGCACCAGCATGCCGGCCTCGTCCACCCGGGTGGCGCGCCGCGAATCGTGCAGCAGCATCAGCGCGGACAAGGCGTGCGCCTCCGGCTCGTCGGGCAGCAGCACGCACAACTCCCCGCCCAGCCGGATCCCTTCGTCGCACAGGTCGTCGCGGACGGCCGAGGGGCCCGCGGTCGACCAATAGCCCTCGGTGAAAACCGAATAGACGCAACCGAACACGTGCGGTGTGCGCTCGGGCAGCAAGTCGGGGGGCGGCACCCGCAGCGGGATGTTGGCGTGCCGAATCTTATTCTTGGCGCGCGTGATCCGCTGCCCGATCGCCGTCTCGGTCTGCAGCAGCGCGCGGGCGATCTCGCCGACGGTCAAACCCGACACCAGCCGCAGCGTCAGCGCCAATTGTGACTGTCGGTCCAGCGCCGGGTGGGCGCAGGTGAACATCATCCGCAGCTCGTCGTCGCGAACCGGATGCGGTTCGGTGTGATCGGTGCGAGTCCGAATATCGTCGACCACCGCCGCCAATTCCTTTCCGGGACGCGCGGATTCGCGGCGCAGCCGGTCCCGGGCGCGGTTACGGCCGACGGTCACCAGCCATCCACCGGGGTTGGCGGGCACCCCGTCGCGCGGCCAGGTGCGCAACGCTTCGGCGCAGGCCTCCTGGACGGCGTCCTCGGCGACGGTGAGGTCACCCGACCACCGCGCGAGCGCGGCCACGGCCGGTCCCCATTCCCGGCGGAAGACGCCGTCCAGGTCGGCCATCGGCTACAGGCCGGAGACGCCCGCCAGCTGGCGCAGTTGCACGGTCGAGGCGGGAATCATCGAGGCGATCTTGACGGCCTCGTCGCGATCGGTGGCGCTGAGCAGATAGATGCCGGTGGCGATCTCGGCGCCCTCGACGTAGGGCCCGTCGGTGATGAGGACCTCGCCGTCGCGCACCCGAACCGTCGTCGCCGTGGACCGGTCGTGCAGGGCCGCACCGCCGATCACGTGATCGCCGGCGGCGGCGTGCAGGTCCGCGTGCTTGGCGGCCGTCGCCTCCCACTCCGGCGTGCCCGGGGTGTGTGCCGATTCGGCCGGCTCCAACAGCAGCGCGAGCCAGTCGTTGCCGGTCAGCTTGCGCGACGGCTCGATCGAGTGGACCACCGGCCACAGCTCGACCGCCCCGAATGCGGCCACCGGGACGTCGCGGGCCAGCGCGAGCGCCTCGTCCAGGTTTTCCGCTTCGAAGACGTAGTAGCCGCAGGCCACCTCGGCGGTCTCCGCGAAGGGGCCGTCGGTGACCACCGGGGCGTCCGGACCGCCGGTGACCACCACCGCGGCCGCGGCCGGGGCCAGCGCGTCACCGGCTTTGATGGCCGAGCCGGCTTTTTGGTGAAAGCTCTCGAAGGCCGCCATCGCGGTGGCGGCATCGTCGGGCGCACGGTCCTGCTCCTTGCTGATCAACAAGGCGAAGTACTGCATGGTCGTCACCTCCGGTAGTGAGCGAAGCCCTGTGCTCCACTCTCTACCTACTCGACGAACCGCGCAGCGCCAATCCGACAGGCGCGCAGATGTCAGGCCGGACTAGTTGGAGGCACCCGGCTTGAGGTAGGTGACCAGGCTGACGTCGAGCATCTCGTCGGCGAAGTAGTGCTCGCAGCCGCGCAGGTACTTGATGTAGCGGTTGTACACCTCTTCGGAGGTGACCTCGATGGCCTTGTCCCGGTTCGACTCCAGTGTGTCGCCCCAGATGTGCAGCGTCTTGATGTAGTGCGGCCGCAGCGAAAGCGGTTCGGGCACAACGAATCCGGCCTTCTCGCCATGATCGACCATCATCTGGGTGGACGGCAGCCGGCCGCCCGGGAAAATCTCGGTGACGATGAACTTGATGAACCGCGCCGTCTCGAACGTCAGCTTCTTGCCACGGGCGTGCAGGTCGCTGGGGTGGTAACTGACGCTGCTCTGGACGGTCATCCGGCCGTCGTCGGGCATGATGTCGAACGTCCGCTTGAAGAAGTCGTCGTAGTTCTCGTGGCCGAAGTGCTCGAAGGCCTCGATGGACACGATGCGGTCGACGGGCTCGTTGAAGTCCTCCCAGTTCTGCAGGCGGACCTCCCGCGAGCGGTCGCTGTCGACGGAACCGAGCAGCGCCTCGGCGCGGGCGTGCTGGTTCTTCGACAGCGTCAGGCCGATGACGTTGACGTCGAACCGCTCGACGGCGCGCTTCATGGTGGTGCCCCACCCGCAGCCGATGTCCAGCAGGGTCATGCCCGGCTTGAGGTCCAGCTTGTCCAGGTTCAGGTCGATCTTGGCGTACTGGGCCTCTTCCAGGCTCATGTCGTCGCGCTCGAAGTACGCGCAGCTGTAGATCCGGGACGGATCCTGGAACAGGCCGAAGAAGTCGTCGGAGACGTCGTAATGCGCCTGGATGTCCTCCGAACGCGTGCGCGTCTTCGTCGGGCTAGTCGGTTGCTCAGCCATTTTCGTCCTGTTCTCCTGGATGAGATCCACTTCCTATGACCCGCGCACCCATCCGAGGGGTCAAGTTTGACCAGCAACGATACCCAACGTCGTGGCGTGCTTCGGCAAGGGTGCAAGTGCGCGTCGCGGAGCCGACCGCGGTTACGCAGTCTACTTTTCCAGGGTGAACTGGTTGACGTCCACCCAGCCGAACCTAAGACGTTGGCCCGGCCGGTCGTGCTGGCCGGGGCCGGCCGCTACTTGGTGAGGGTGTACTGGGCGACGTTGGAGATGCCCTTGCGGAAAAGCTCCGCGCAGCCGGTCAGATAGCGCATGAAGCGGTCGTAGACCTCTTCGGACTGGATGGCGATGGCGCGGTCGCGATTCGCCTCGAGATTGGCCGCCCACATGTCCAGCGTGCGCGCGTAATGCGGCCGCAGGTATTGGGTGTGTTCGAGCGAGAAACCTGCCTGCTGGGAAAGGTCGACGATATCGGGTTCGCCGCACATCTGCCCGCCCGGGAAAATCTCCTTGCCGAGAAAATGCAGAAAACGCAGGTCGGACATCGTGATTTTGATGCCGACCTCCTTCCAGTGCGACTGCGGATGCGTGAAAATGCTGTGCATCAGCATGCGGCTGCCCTCCGAAAGGGTCTTATATGCCCAATCCCAGAACGCGGGCCAACGTTCCTTTTTGAACGCGTCGAAGGCCTCGAAGCTGATGATCCGGTCGACCTGCTCGTCGAACTCTTCCCACCCCTGCAGCCGGGCCTCGGCCCGCCGGGTTGTCGGGATCGCCGCCAGCCGCGCCTTGGTGCGCGCGTAGTGGTTCCGGCTCAGCGTGATGCCAATGACATTGACGTCGTATTTCTCCAGCGCACGGACCACGGCACCGCCCCAGCCGCACCCGACGTCGAGCACCGTCATCCCCGGCTCGAGATTCATCTTGTCCAGGGCCAGATCGATCTTCGCGAGCTGCGCCTCTTCCAGCGTCATGTCGTCGTTCTTGAAGTAGGCGCAGGTGTACACCATGTTCGGGTCCAGGAACAGCGCGAAAAAGTCGTCTGAAATGTCGTAGGTTGCCTGCGACTCTTCGTAATACGGCTTCAGCTTGGCCAATTGAGACACCCACCCTTCTGTGCCAACCGTACAGCCCTGCGACATGGACTGAAAATCGCGGGGATGCGTTTCTACCGAATGATTTTGGCTAACCGGCCCTGTCGAAGTTTTTCGTCAACACGTCGATCACCTGATCCCACAACTGCTGTGGAAGATCATGGCCCATGCCGTCGAATGTCACCAATCGGGCGCCATCGATCGCCCGCGCCACGGCGCGGCCACCGAACGGCCGCATCAGCTTGTCCGCCCGGCCGTGGATCACCACCGTGGGGGCGGTGGTCTGCCGGTTGTAGCGACGCAGGCTGCCGCTGCCCAGCACCGCCCCGAAATGCCTCGCGACGCCCTGCGGGTAGTAGTTGCGGTCGTAGCCCTCGGCGGCCTCGGCGCGGGCCTGCTCTTCGGGCACCCGGTAGCGCGGGCTGCCGATGATGTTGCCGACGCGCACCGCGTTGTCGATGATCACCTCGCGCGGCGCGTCGGGCGGCGGGCCCTTGAGCAGCGCCAGCAACGCACGCGGGGCCGGCGGCGGCAGCAGCGCCGAGTTGTTGCTGGAAAAGATGATCGCGAGGGACTTGGTCCGCTCCCGGAATCGCGCGGCGAAGATCTGCGCGATCATGCCGCCCATCGACGCCCCGACGATGTGGGCGCGGTCGATCCCCAGCTGGTCCAGCACGGCGGCGGCGTCGTCGGCCATGTCCTCGAGCCGGTAGGCCGACCGGCTGGGCAGACCCAGCCAGGACCGCACCAACTTGACCACCAGCGGCTGACCCGAGCTGCGGTGTTGGGTCTTGCTGGACAGGCCGACGTCGCGGTTGTCGTACCGGATGACCCGCAGACCGTGGCCGACCAGCTTCTCGCAGAACGCGATCCGCCACAGCAGCAGCTGGGCGCCCAGGCCCATGATGAGCAGGACGGGCGGGTCGTCGATGTCGCCCATGTCCTCGTAATACAGCTTCAGATCGCCGGAAATGGCATGCCCCGTGCGGACCTGCACCAGAAAAGCTCCTATACCTCGATGTCGGAGGAGTGCTCGCGGCTGACTTCGACCATGAAGTTCGCGAAATAGCCGGTCAGTTGCGGATCCGACATCATCTGCCACTTGGGCGCCAGCAGCTTCATGTACCGCTCGACGTAGAGGAATTGCTTGCCGATCAGCACCAGCTCGCGGGGAAGCTTGACGTCGTAGGCGTCGGCCAGCGCCGACAGCTGCCGGCCGATGTCCGCGTAGGACATGTCGCCCAGGGTCTGCATGGTCAGCGGGGTGGCGAACTTCTCCAAATCCTTGGCGGCCTCGGCCTCCGGCTTCATGGTGCCGACGGCGCCCATCAGCACCACGATCTTGCCCGCCGCTGCGTGGTCCTTCTTGACCAGCAGCGCGTACACCAGCTCGCGCAGCAACCAGCGGGTGCGGGGATCGATGCGGCCCATGATCCCGAAGTCGAAGAAGACGATGCGACCCTGGTCGTCGACGTAGAGGTTCCCCGCGTGCAGGTCGCCGTGGAACAACCCGTGCCGCAGCCCGCCCTCGAACAGTGAGAACAGCAGCGCCTTCACCAGCTCGGTGCCGTCGAACCCGGCCTTGCGGATGGCGGCGACGTCGTCGATGCGGATCCCGTGCACCCGCTCCATCGTCAGCACGCGGTCGCTGGTGAAGTCCCAGAACACCTGCGGCACCCGGATGTTCTTGCCGAGCGGGGAGGCGTGCAGGTGCGCCACCCACGCCTCCATCGACTGCGCCTCCAGCCGGAAGTTCAGCTCCTCGGCCAGGTTGTCGGAGAAGTCGGCGACCACGTCTTGCGCCGAGAGCCGGCGGCCCAGCTTGGCCAGTTCGACGGCCTGGGCAAAACGCTTGAGGATCTGCAGGTCGGCCGCGACCCGGCGCCGGATGCCCGGGCGCTGGATCTTGACGACGACCTCCTCGCCGGTGTGCAGGGTGGCGTAGTGCACCTGCGCGATCGACGCCGACGCGAACGGCGTCTCGTCCCATTTGGCGAACAACTCGGACGGGTCGCCGCCGAGATCCTCGACGAAAAGCTTGTGCACTTCCTCGGAGTCGGCGGGCGGTACCCGGTCGAGCAGGCCGCGGAACTCGCGGGACAGCGATTCGCCGAACGCCCCGGGACTGGACGCGATGATCTGTCCGAATTTGACGTACGTCGGCCCCAGGTCGGCGAAGGTCTGCGGGAGCTGCTTGATCACCTTCTGCTGCCACGGGCCGCGACCCGGCAGCTTGGTGATGATGCGAGCGGCGGTGCGGGTGACCTGCCAACCTGTCACGGCGACCCGGGCCGCTTCGACCGGCAACGGCACCCGGTCGAGCTTGGCCCCCTCTCGGTGTTTGGTAGAGCTCATCAGTGCAGTGTGCCAAATGGGCGCGGATGAGTCCCAATCCTCTAACCCGGGCGCTCACCGCTATCGCCGGGTTTCCAGGGCTGCACCCAGCCCTCGATCGCCCAGCCCTCCCGCGCGGCGATCAGCTCGTACATGGTGGCGCCGTCGATCGTCTCCCGGATGATGTCGGCATGCCCGGCATGCCGGGCCAGCTCGTTGATCACGTGCAGGATCACCCAGCGCACCGACCAGGCCCGCTGGTCCTTGGGAAACCACGGGATGTCCCGCGGGACGGGCACCGCGGCGTCCAGGTCCGCGGACTCCACCAGCCGCAGCGTCGTCGCGTTCTGGGCCCTGAACGCGTCCAGCAGCCCGGCCAGCGTCTCGTCGGGCCGCATCACGTGCTGATCGGCGAACTCCCTGCTGATCTGCTCGAACGGACGGGGGTCTTTCGGCGGCGCGCCGGGCGCGGCGGCCACCCGCGCCATCCAGGTGCGCTGCATGCCGGTGGCGTGCTTGACCAGCCCGCCGATCGACAGCGCGCTGACCGAGGGCGTAGAGCGGGCCTGATCGTCGGTGAGGCCGTGGCTGACGGCGAAATACGCGCTCTGGTGATAGGCCAGGAATTCGCGCAGGGCGCTGCGTTCGTCGGCCACCGGCGGGGCGAGGGCGGGCATGTCAATCCTTCCTGTTGTGGACGTAAAGGTCGCGCAGGCAAGCAATTTCGGCGCCGTGATGGATCGCTTCTCGATTGATGTGCAAAACCAGCTCGGTCAGCGGGTAGTCGGCGTATGGCCCTTCGGCCGCGCCGCAGCGGCGGGTCAGGTCGGCGGCGGACAGCGAGCGCACGCCGGTGATCCACCTCGCGTACGTCTCGTCGAGCTGCCGCAGCGCGGTGGCGGCCTCGGTCGCATAGTCCCAACTCTGGTAGTCGGCCGGCGGTCCGCCGAAATGGTGATGGGCACGCATCGCGAATACGCCGACGATGACGTGCGCCATGCGCCACGCGATCGTGGTGAACGGTGCCGGGCTGGGCGCCGGGAACGCGAAATCGATCGACCCGTCCGGATGCACGGTCCAGCAGTCGGGCACGGGCTGCCAGAAGTACTCGTCGTCGGTCAGGCCGTCCAGGCGCGGGCGCAATTGGTTGTGCCAGTGCCAGTCGAGTTGATCGGCCAGTTGGGTGGTCAAATCCGCCATGACGGTCAGCTTTCCAGCAACCCCGCGTCGCCGTAAGGTGCGGGCATGCAGGTGACTTCGGTGGCCTCGACCGAACTGTTCGTCGGACCGCCGGACACCCCGCTGCAGCTGGTGCGGGTCACCCTCGCGGGGGTGAGCGGGCCGACGTCGGTCCGCATCGACGGGGACGGGCTGACGGGCGAAGCGGTCGCCGATCTCAGCGACGAGGTCGTCGAGGTCCCCGTCACCGTTCACGGTCCCGTCGTCGGGCAACGCCGGCCGGCGCGGGCGCACGTCGGCGGCCAGCGGCTGCCGTTCGAGTTCACCGTGGCCGAGCCCGGCTGGACGATGTTCATGGTCAGCCACTTCCACTACGACCCGGTGTGGTGGAACACCCAGGGCGCCTACACCAGCGAGTGGACCGAGGACCCGCCGGGGCGGGCCCGCCAGCGCAACGGGTTCGACCTGGTGCACGCCCATCTGGAGATGGCGCGCCGCGATCCCGACTACAAGTTCGTGCTGGCCGAGGTCGACTATCTCAAGCCGTACTGGGACACCCGCCCCGAAGACCGGGCCGACCTGCGCCGGTTCATCGACCAGGGCCGCGTCGAGGTGATGGGCGGCACCTACAACGAACCCAACACCAACCTCACCAGCCCGGAAACGACGATTCGCAACCTGGTGCACGGCATGGGTTTTCAGCGCCACGTCGTCGGGGCTGACCCGGCGACCGCCTGGCAGCTGGACGTGTTCGGCCACGACCCGCAGTTCCCGGGCATGGCCGCCGATGCCGGGCTGACGTCGAGTTCGTGGGCCAGGGGACCGCACCACCAGTGGGGTCCCGCGCTGGGCGACGGCGACGTGGAGCGCATGCAGTTCGCCAGCGAGTTCGAATGGATCTCGCCGTCGGGCCGCGGGCTGCTTACCCACTACATGCCGGCGCACTATTCGGCGGGGTGGTGGATGGACTCCGCGGCGTCGCTGGGCGAGGCCGAGGAGGCGACGTGCGAGCTCTTCGACCAGCTCAAGAAGGTCGCGTTGACCCGCAACGTGTTGCTGCCGGTCGGCACCGACTACACCCCGCCCAACAAGTGGGTCACCGAGATCCACCGCGACTGGGCCGCCCGCTACACGTGGCCGCGGTTCGTGTGCGCGCTGCCCAGCGAGTTCTTCGCGGCGGTGCGCGCCGAGCTGGGGCGGCGCGACTGCGTGCCGTCGCCGCAAACCCGGGACATGAACCCGATCTACACCGGCAAGGACGTGTCCTACATCGACACCAAGCAGGCCAACCGGGCCGCCGAGACCGCCGTCCTGGCGGCCGAGCGTTTCGCGGTCTTCGCCGGGCCGCTGACCGGCGCCCCTTACCCGCAGGCCGCGCTGGCCAAGGCGTGGGTGCAGCTGGCCTACGGCGCGCACCACGACGCCATCACCGGGTCGGAATCCGACCAGGTGTACCTGGACCTGCTGACCGGGTGGCGCGACGCCTGGGAGCTGGGCCGCGCGGCCCGCGACAGCTCGCTGGCCCTGCTGTCCGGCGCCGTGGGCGGGGGCGGGGGCGACGTGATCGTGTGGAATCCGCTGAGCTGTCCGCGCACCGACGTCGTCACCGCCCACCTCGACCGGCCGGTCGGCGCCGGGGTCCGGGTGCTCGACGCCGACGGTGCCGAGCTGGCGGCGCACGTCGAGCACGGCGGGCGGTCGGTCAGCTGGTTGGCCGGCGAGGTGCCGTCGCTGGGTTGGCGGGCCTACCGGCTGGTCCCCGGTGAAGGCGGCGAACCGGCCGGCTGGGAACCGGTGCCGGGAACGGCGATCCGCAACGAGCACTACCGGATCGAGGTCGACCCGGTGCGCGGCGGGGGCGTCGCCTCGCTGATCCAGGACGGGCGCGAACTGATGGCAGCCGGGCGGGTGGGCAACGAGCTCGCCGTCTACGAGGAATACCCGGCGCACCCGAGCCAGGGCGAGGGCCCGTGGCATCTGCTGCCCAAGGGGCCGATGGTGTGCTCGTCGGAAGGCCCCGCAGACGTGCGGGCCTGGCACGGGCCGCTGGGTCAGCGGCTGGTGGTGCGGGGCCGGATCGGGTCGCTGCTGCGCTACACCCAAACCCTGACGTTGTGGCGCGGGGTCGCGCGGGTGGACTGCCGCACCACGATCGACGAGTTCACCGGCGCCGACCAGTTGGTGCGGCTGCGCTGGCCGTGCCCGGTGCCGGGCGCCATGCCGATCAGCGAGGTGGGCGACGCCGTCATCGGCCGCGGTTTCGCCCTGCTGCACGACGGATCGCGCGCCATGGACACCGCCCAGCACCTGTGGACCCTGGACAACCCGGCGTACGGCTGGTTCGGCCTGTCCTCGGCGGCCCGGGTCCGAATCTCGGGCGCCGACGTGCGGGCGATAGCGGTCGCCGAGGTGGTGTCGCCGACGGAGACGCTGTCGGGGCCGCTGGCCCGGGAGTTGATGGTCGCGCTGGTCCGCGCCGGCGTCACGGCCACCTGCGGCGGCGCCGACAAGCCGCGCTACGGCAACCTCGCAGTCGATTCCAACCTGCCCGACGCGCGCATCGCGCTGGGCGGGCCCGGTCGCAACGCCTTCGCCGCGGCCGTGTTGGCCGAGGCCCCGGCGCACGCCGAGGAGCTGGACCGCCAGTTGGCGGCGACCGGCCGGGCCCTCGTGTGGGTGCCCGCCGAGACGCCGCTGGACGCGGTGTGGGTGCCCGACGCCGACCTGCGTCCGCCGCGGGCGTTGCCGGTGCTGATCATCGACGGCGGCGACGACGACCAGCTACGGGCCGCGATCGCCGCGGTGGTCGACGACCTCGGCGACGCCGAGATCGCCGTCGCCCAGCAAGCGGCGGCAGAAACGGGCGCTTTCGAGGACCGCACCGTCGCCCTGCTCAACCGCGGGGTGCCCAGCTTCGCCGTCGACACCGAGGGCACCCTGCACACCGCGCTGATGCGGTCCTGCACCGGTTGGCCGTCGGGCATCTGGATCGACGACCCGCGCCGCACCGCGCCGGACGGCTCCAACTTCCAACTGCAGCACTGGACGCACCACTTCGACTACGCGTTGGTCAGCGCGGCGGGTGACTGGCGGCGCGCCCGGATCGCCACCCACAGTGCGCAGTTCTCCCAGCCGCTGCTCGCCGTCACGCCGGACCGCCGCGGGGGCGCGCTCCCGCCGGCCGGGTCGCTGCTGCGCGTCGAGCCCGCCGAATCGGTACAGCTGGCCGCCCTCAAGGTGGCCGGCAATCCGCTGACCGCGGGCAGCGCGGCGCCGCTGGACCCGAACGCGGTCGCCCTGCGCCTGGTGGAGACCACCGGCGCGGGCACGCCCGTCGTTCTTAAGTCCGACGTCGCGACGCTGACCAGCCTGCACCGCGCCGACCTGCTGGAATCGCGCGCCGAACCCGTATCGTCGGTCGAGCTGCACGGCTATGAGGTGGCGACCGTGCTGGCCCGGTTCGACGCGTCCCGGGCGGCGACCGGCGCCGCCGCGCCGGCCCCGCACGCCGAGGCCGCGCAGCCGCTGTACGCGCGGTATTGGCTGCACAATCGCGGCCCCGCGCCCCTCGGCGGGCTGCCGGCGGTCGCCCATTTGCACCCGGTGCAGCTGACCGCCCAACCCGGCGACGAGGTGACGCTGCGGCTCACCGCGGCCAGCGACAGCACCGACGCCACCCTTCCCGGCGCCGTCACCCTCAGGTGTCCGGACGGCTGGACGGCCACGCCCGCCCACCTGCCCTTCACCCTGGGCGCCGGCGATCACCTGCACACCGACGTGGTGCTGAGGGTCCCGGCTGGCACCCCACCCGGGCGCTACCCGGTGCGCGCCGAACTGCGCGTCGCCGGCGAAGGCGTCCCGGCCTCCTGGCGACAGCCCGTCGAGGACGTGTGCGTGGTGACGGTGGGCGAGCCCGGCGACCTGATCTTCCTGGGCGGCGGCCCCGCCGAGGTCACGCTCGCACCCGGCGACGCGGGCGACCTGACGGTCACGGTCGGCAGCCACGCCGGGGCCGACCTGGCGCTGGAGGCCCATCTGATCAGCCCGTGGGGCACCTGGGAGTGGATGGGTCCCGCCGCGCTCGGCGCGGTGCTGCCCGCCCGCGGCGCCGTCGACTTAGTCTTCCAGCTGACCCCGCCGGCCTGGCTGGCCCCCGGCCAGTGGTGGGCGCTGGTGCGGGTCGGTTGCGCCGGCCGGCTGGTCTACTCGCCGGCGGTGAAGGTGACGGTGACATGAGCACAGACCGGATCGCGACCGTGGCCGGCCTGCCCGTACCGTCGGGCGTGCTCGACGCCGCCGAGGCGCGGCTGCGCGCCGGGCGCGATGCGGCCGCCCTGCCGGTCACCGGCACCAGCGAGGGCCGCCAACTGCGGCGGTGGCTGACCCAGCTGATCGTCACCGAGCGGGTGGTCGCCGTGGAGGCGGCCGCGCGCGGCCTGACCGCGAGCGGCGCCCCATCCGAGGCCGAGCTGCTGCCCGACGTGACCGCCCGGCTGGAGATCGGCAGCGTCGCCGCGGCCGTGCTGGCCGACCCGCGTGCCCGGGCGCTGTTCGCCGATGTCACCGCGGCGGTGCAAGTGGGCGACGCCGAGGTGGCCGCCTACCACGCCCGCAACCCGCTGCGGTTCGCCGCGCCGTTATCGGGCGAACACGGTTGGCGCACACCGGCGCTGGCCGCGCCGCCGCTGGACGAGGTGCGCCCGGCGATCGAAGGGCATCTGCGCGGCGCCGCGCGGCGCCGCGCATTCCGGCTGTGGCTGGACGAGCGGCGCGCCGCGCTGGTGGAGCTGACGCCCGGCTACGAGCATCCCGGTGACCCCCGGCAACCCGACAACACCCACCGGCACTGAGCGCCATGCTCACCCTCGCGCTGGATATCGGCGGCACGAAAATCGCTGCGGGACTGGTGGATTCGGGGGGGAAGCTGGTGTACACCGCCATCCGCCCAACTCCGGTCACGACCGCCCCCGACGACGTCTGGGCCGCCGTCGAAGCGACGATCGCCGACGCCCTGGGGACGGCGGACGCCGCCGTCACCGCGGTGGGGATCGCGTCGGCCGGGCCCATCGATCTGCGCAGCGGATCCGTCAGCCCCATCAACATCGGCAGCTGGGACCGGTTCCCGTTGCGCGACAGGGTCGCCGCGGCGGTGCCCGGGCTGCCGGTGGTTCTGGCCGGCGACGGCGTCTGTATGGCGTTGGGGGAGCACTGGATTGGAGCGGGCAAAACGGCGGGGCCCGACGCCCGATTCCTGCTCGGCATGGTGGTCTCCACCGGGGTGGGCGGCGGCCTGGTGTTCGACGGCGTCCCCTACTCGGGGCGCACCGGCAACGCCGGTCACGTCGGGCACGTGGTGGTCGAGCTGGATGGCCGGCCCTGCACCTGCGGCGGGCACGGCTGCGTCGAAACCGTCGCGTCCGGGCCGTGGATGGTGCGCTGGGCGCGGGAAAACGGATGGTCCGCGCCGGCCGGCGCCGGCGCGAGCGACCTGGCCGCCGCCGCGGCATCAGACCCGTTGGCGCAGCGGGCGTTTCAGCGCGGAGCCAACGCGCTTGCCGCGATGATCGCCTCCGTCGGTGCGGTGTGCGATCTGGACCTGGTGGTGATCGGGGGAGGCGTCGCCAGATCCGGGCCGCTGCTCTTCGACCCGCTGCGCGCGAAGCTCGCCGAATACGCCGGCCTGGACTTCTTGTCCGGGCTGCGGGTGGTGCCGGGGGAACTCGGCGGTGCGGCCGGTCTGATCGGCGCCGCCCGGCTCGCGGGCCTCGGCTGACCCCACGCGGGTTTCATGCCAAGGTCATTGTCATGAACCACAGCATCGACGCCCTCGCGGTCGTGGTCACCGGGCTGCTGGTCGGTGTGGAGCTGGCGGTCGCGGTGTTCTTCCACCCGCTGATCGCCCGGCTGCCCGACGACGCCTTCCGGGCGGCGCGCGGCGGCGCCGGCCGGGCGCTGGGCACGACGATGCCCTTCTGGTACGCCATCGTCCTGCTGCTGTTGGTGTCGCTTGCGGTCCAGGAGCGCGGCGCCCCACGCGATTGGCTCTGCGGCGTCGCCGCGGGCCTGATGGCCGTGGTGGTGTTGTCGACGGTCGCCCTGCTGGTGCCGATCAACAACCGCATCGCGAAGTGGCCCAGCACCGGTGAGCTCTCGCGTGAGCTCGCCGCCCGCTGGGATCGCCGGCACCGCGTGCGGGTGATCCTGCTGCTGGCGGTGTTCGTGCTGCTGGCCCTCGCCGTCACCTGAGTCCGCCGTTTTGGCTGACCGCGCCAGGTCGCGCTATTCTGTTGGCCGATCCACCGAAGACCGTCGGTCACCGAGCAATCGGTTGAAGGTCCGGGAGCATCCCGGCGGCCCACGCAGGAGGACGAGGCATCAGCGCCGGCTCGCGCCGGCGCATTTTCACGCCCCGGCCGCTTCTGCGCCGGGGCGTTCGTCGTTCTTGCGGGGGATCGAGACGACACGTCGCATTGACTTTCACTTCAGGAGGTAGGCATGGCCAGGGCTGACAAGGCCACCGCCGTTGCAGACATCGCCGAGCAGTTCAAGGAATCGACCGCGACCCTGATCACGGAATACCGCGGTCTGACCGTCGCCAACCTGGCCGAACTGCGGCGCTCGCTGGGCGGGGCGGCCACCTACTCGGTGGCCAAGAACACGCTGGTCAAGCGGGCGGCCTCGGAGGCCGGGGTCGAGGGGCTCGACGAGCTTTTCGCCGGCCCGACGGCCATCGCCTTCGTCACCGGGGAACCGGTCGACGCCGCCAAGGCGATCAAGACCTTCGCCAAGGAACACAAGGCGCTGGTCATCAAGGGCGGCTACATGGACGGCCGTGCGCTGACGGTCGCCGAAGTCGAGCGCATCGCCGACCTCGAGTCGCGCGAGGTGCTGCTGGCCAAGCTGGCCGGCGCGATGAAGGGCAACCTGGCCAAGGCGGCCGGGCTGTTCAACGCTCCGGCGTCGCAGGTCGCCCGCCTGGCGGCCGCTCTGCAGGAGAAGAAGGCCGCAGAGGGGCCAGCAGCTCCGGCAGAGCCCGCGCCCGCCGCGGAATCCACCCCGGAACCCGCTTCGGAAGCACCCGCTGAGGCGCCGGAAACCCCGGCCGAAGCCGAATAACAACCACCCCGGAACCTGGGAAAAACAAGGAAGGACCCACACCCATGGCAAAGCTGTCCACTGACGACCTGCTCGACGCGTTCAAGGAAATGACCCTGCTCGAGCTCTCCGACTTCGTGAAGAAGTTCGAGGAGACCTTCGAGGTCACCGCGGCCGCCCCGGTCGCCGTTGCCGCCGCCGGCGGTGGCGCCGCCGGTGGCGCGCCCGCCGAGGCCGCCGAGGAGCAGTCGGAGTTCGACGTCATCCTCGAGGCCGCCGGCGACAAGAAGATCGGCGTCATCAAGGTGGTCCGCGAGATCGTCTCCGGCCTGGGCCTCAAGGAGGCCAAGGACCTGGTCGACGGCGCCCCCAAGCCGCTGCTGGAGAAGGTGGCCAAGGAGGCCGCCGACGAGGCCAAGACCAAGCTCGAGGCCGCCGGCGCCACCGTCACCGTCAAGTAAGTCACTGCGCACCAAACCCCCGGGATGGCGATCCCGGGGGTTTCGTGCGCTCAGCGCCCCTGCATCGCCGTGTGCAGCGAGCGGGTAACCCGCTCCGGTGAATCACCAAGGGCGACAAGCAGGTTCGACGTCATCGAGCCGAGCACCGGCACGACGGCCGAGCTGTCAGCGCCGTAATAGCCGGCCAGCTCCAGCATGACGAACCCGTGGATCAACGCCCAGAACTGGGCCGCGGTGGCCACCACGGACGCGTCGTCGGTCGCGGCGCCGGCGGCGATCCGGCCGGCCACCATGCAGCGGTGCACTCCGCGCACCACGTGCGCGAAGCTCGGGTAGTCCCGCTCGATCTCGGCGACGGTCAGCGTCAGGACGTTGTGGGCGGGTGCGTTGATGCCGTGCGCGCTGGTGCTGCCGAACATCAGCCGGTACATGTGCGGGCGCTCGATGGCGTAGCGGCGGTAGGCCGCCCCGATCACGAACAGGTCCGCGACCGGGTCGTCGGTGCGCGGCACCGTCAGCGCGGCGTCGAACTGGCGCAGGCCCTCCTCGGCCACCTCGGCGATGAGCCCGCGCATCCCGCCGAAATGGGTGTAGACCGCCATCGTGGAGGTCCCCGCGGCGCCGGCCACCTTGCGGGTCTGCAGGGCGTCGGGTCCGTCCTCGTCGAGCAGGGCGACCGCCGCGTGCAGCATCCCCTCGCGGATGCTGCGCTGAACGTCTGAAGTCATCGTTGCCATCTTCTCATCGGCGGCGTACCGTGCCAATAACGCTGAAATAACAATGTTATAGGAGCTCAGTCATGGCGACTGCGACACCCGTCAAGCCCGGCAATCCCTACCTCGAGGACTTTCTCGCGCCGGTGCGCACCGAGGTCACCGCGCACGACCTGCGCGTCACCGGGCACATCCCCGACCACCTCGACGGGCGCTACCTGCGCAACGGGCCCAACCCGGTCGCCGAGGTGAACCCGGCCGTCTACCACTGGTTCAGCGGCGACGGCATGGTGCACGGGGTGGCGCTGCGCGGCGGCGAGGCGCGCTGGTATCGCAACCGGTGGGTGCGCACCGCCCACGTCTGCGCCGAACTCGGCGAGCCGGCGCCCAGCGGATTGGACCCGCGGGCGGGCATGCTCTCCGTCGGGCCCAACACCAACGTGCTGAGCCATGCCGGACAAACCCTCGCGCTCGTCGAGGGGGGCGGGACGAACTACCGCCTGACCGACGAGTTGGACACCGAGGGGCATTGCGATTTCGACGGGACGTTGTTCGGGGGCTACACCGCACATCCGCACGCCGATCCGCGGACCGGCGAATTGCACGCCGTCTCCTACTCGTTCACCCGCGGGCGCACCGTGCAGTACTCGGTCATCGACACCGCCGGCCGGGCTCGGCGCACGGTGGACATCGAGGTCGGCGGGTCGCCGATGATGCACGACTTCTCGCTGACCGACAAATACGTGGTGATCTACGACCTGCCGGTGACCTTCGACCCCGTGCAGGTGATGCCGACCAACGTGCCGCGCTGGCTGAGTCTGCCGGCCCGGCTGGTGCTGCAGTCGCTCATCGGACGCGTGCGGGTGCCCAGCCCGATGACGACCGTGATCAACCGCAATCGCGAGCCGATCAACCGGATGCCCTACCGCTGGAACCCCGGCTACCAAGCGCGCATCGGCGTCATGCCGAGGGAGGGCCACGGGAGCAATGCGGGCAAGGATGGCATCCGCTGGTTCGACATCGAACCCTGCTACGTCTACCACCCGCTCAACGCCTACTCCGAGATGCGTGCTGGCGCAGAGGTTCTGGTGCTCGACGTGGTGCGCTACTCGCGGATGTTCGACCGCGACCTGCGCGGTCCCGGCGACAGCCTGCCGACGCTGGACCGCTGGACCGTCAACCTGGCCACCGGGGCGGTCACCAGCGAGCGCCGCGACGATCGTCCACAGGAATTCCCACGGATCAACGAGTCGCTGTTGGGTGGGCGGCACCGGTACGGCTACACCATCGGCACCGAGGGCGGTTACCTGTCCGGCGGGGCGGCCGAGATGACCACCGCACTGTACAAACACGACTACGCCACGGGTTCTTGCGCGGCCGCCGGCCTGGATGCCGGCCTTTTGCTCGGCGAGATGTCCTTTGTGCCCAATCCCACACCCCGCGCCGAGGATGACGGCATCCTGATCGGCTTCGGCTATCACCGCGAGCACGACGAGGGCCAACTGCTCTTGCTGGACGCGCAGACGCTCGAGCAGGTCGCCACCGTGCACCTGCCGCAGCGGGTGCCGATGGGCTTCCACGGCAACTGGGCGCCCACTGGCTAACGGTTGGCTAACACGTGCGTCAAATAAGTTGTGCCATCGGGGCTTCCGGCTGATCTCAGGACGGCCAATTTTTCCCGGCAGTGCTCCGCATCCCTGATGCCGTGTGGCAGCCGTGCGCTACAGTGACTCATGCCACACAAAAGGGCAGGTGGCGGGCACGAGTGTCGACGGAAGGATTCCCCATGGGCGTCGCTATCGAGGTGAATGGACTGACGAAGTCCTTCGGCTCCTCGAGGATTTGGGAAGACGTGACGTTGGAAATCCCCGCCGGGGAGGTCAGCGTCCTGCTGGGGCCGTCGGGTACCGGCAAATCCGTGTTCCTGAAGTCCTTGATCGGTTTGTTGCGGCCCGAGCGCGGCTCGGTCGTCATCGACGGCACGGACATCCTGCAATGTACGGCCAAGGAGCTCTACGAGATCCGCACGCTGTTCGGTGTGATGTTCCAGGACGGCGCCCTGTTCGGATCGATGAACCTGTTCGACAACGCGGCTTTCCCGCTGCGCGAGCACACCAAGAAGAAGGAAGGCGAGATCCGTGACATCGTCATGGAGAAGCTGACCCTGGTCGGTCTCGGCGGCGACGAGAAGAAGTTCCCCGGAGAGATCTCCGGTGGTATGCGCAAGCGCGCCAGCCTGGCCCGCGCCCTGGTGATGGACCCGCAGATCATCCTCTGCGACGAGCCCGACTCCGGTCTGGACCCGGTCCGTACCGCCTACCTGAGCCAGTTGATCCTCGACATCAACGCCCAGATCGACGCCACGGTGCTGATCGTTACCCACAACATCAACATCGCCCGCACGGTGCCGGACAACATGGGCATGCTGTTCCGCCGCAAGCTGGTCATGTTCGGCCCGCGCGAGGTGCTGCTGACCAGCGACGAGCCCGTCGTGCGGCAGTTCCTCAACGGTCGCCGGATCGGACCGATCGGCATGTCCGAGGAGAAGGACGAGGCGACGATGGCCGAAGAGCAGGCCGCCCTGGACGCCGGCCAGCATGCCGGCGGTGTCGAGGAGATCGAGGGCGTGCCCCCGCAGATCGTCGCCTCGCCGGGCATGCCGGAGCGCAAGGCCGTCGCCCGCCGCCAGGCGCGGGTGCGTGAGATCCTGCACAC